>NZ_JBKXLD010000006.1:9142-39222 GCF_047010065.1 Allobaculum sp. | reverse complement strand
TGGTCGTACAGCGAAATGAGTTCGCCGTCCGACAGATCGGCTGCGGCGTTCATGTTGCCGGAAATGCCGAGGTTTTTCTCCAGACGGCACCAGGAAATTTTTGGATCCGGATGCGCCTTGAGGTAGTCTTCGACATCGTTTGTCGAAGAGCCGTCGGCGATGCACAGCTGCCAGTTATCGTACGTCTGTTCGCGCACGGAATCGATCATTTTTTCCAGAAGATCGAGCGGCGTGTTGTACGCGGCAACGATCAGGGAAACTTTCGGATTCCAGTCAAATTTCACCCTGCGCTGCGCTTCAAGCTGTTCCGGTGTAGCGCGGTGCGCGAGGAACCAGCGGTTGTACTCATCGTTAAACGGGGAGTCCTTATGGGTCGCCTTGAAGTGGAGACGGGAAAGGAACGGTTTCAGCCCGTGGATGCGCAGGTATTCCACGCCATGGGAAATGCGCTGGGCGTTGATGCCTTTCAGATTAAGCCAGCTCAGTTTTGGCTGAACGATCGGAACGATCCATTCCTGCTGCCCGTTCGACACTTTCATGGAAAACGGCTTATCGAAGCGGGCCGGGTTGTTTACATAAATATGGAAGCCGCTGACGCGTTCGGTCAGAGTGAAGAAGCTGCGGGAAACATCAAAGCGGGCGGAGAAGCGAACTTTAGCGTCCTTAACTTCGTTTCCGTGCGCGTCGAGCAGGGTGATTTCGAACGGCTCGGACGAATTGGTGCCGATCAGCCAGCCCTGAATGATCAGAAGGTCTTTTTTCTTCTGGTACAGATAGACGTCGATCATCGACATCAGGCCAGTCGTATTGGTCGCTTTTTCGAGCGCCTGGCCTTCGAATACTTTTTTTCCGCGGCCGTTGTAGGTCAGTTCAACTTTTTCAACGTTCACGTTTGGCAGATCCGCACGCAGGGTAAAGCCGGCGTGGGTAATTTCCGGTGCCTGTTTGGCGAGGCGGGCACCCTGATTGCGGCGGTCGCGGCGTACGCGCGTGTGTACAGGCTGGCCGTTGACTTTCAGCTCAAAGTCGCCGCCTTCCGGAGTTTCGGTATCGACCGCGATGCCGGACATCACAATCGAAACGGACTGATCCGGATGCGGGGTTACGAGAAACTGGTTGATCATTAAAGAATAAAATTCATTGCTCATAAAATGTCCTTTTTAAACCGGTCAGTCCCAGGGCACAGGTCTTTGTCGGTGCGGCGTTCGGGCTGCCGTCTGATTACTTTACTTCATGTTTAACATCAAAATAACATTGATGAATCCATCGCGTCGAAATGAACTATTGTACACTGTCAAATTTTCGCTTTGCGCAAACCAAAGCAGTTCAACTTCGATCGCATATTTCTTTTCTGTCGGGATGCTCTTTTTATATAAAGGAAAAAAGCAGATCTCCATACAGCCAAAATCCGGATAGAACATCCGGATCAGGTCTTCTTGATTCTGCAGAGAAATGCGTTTTCGATTGCTTGTTTCCTTCGTGTTTAACACGTAATCAACAAATTAAATGTGCAGAATCCCTCAATTGGTGCCGCTTTGTCAGCGGGTAAGAAAAGATAGAAAGCCTTTGGAAGCCTTAGAGCTCTTCCGCAAAGCCTCTTTGCAGCTTGTCAAATACCCAGGTACCAAACATGGTCAGAACAATGCCGAGCAGCAGCACGATGCCAAGACAGATAAAGTTTGGCGCCGTTCCGTCCATCATGACGGCGCGGCTGGCGTCTACGATCATCGTCAGGGGGTTCAGACGGATCATATAGGCGAGAATATGCTTGGAAGGGAACACGCTGAGCGAATAAACGATCGGCGTTCCATAGAACAGCAGGTTTAAGACGAACTGAATAATGTTGTTAACGTCCTGGACGTACACATTCACGGCAGCCAGAATCAGACCGATGCCGTAAATGAGAAGGGCTTCAATCACTCCGATTGCCGGAATCCAGAGAACGTTCCACGTCAGAGGAATCTGGTAGATCACAACGAAGATCAGCATGATCGGAATGGAAATGAAGAAGTTGACCAGTCCGGAAAGAACCTGCGAAAGCACGAGGATCTTTCTCGGAAAGTAAACCTTCTTGACGACGCCCTCATTGGCCTTGATGCAGCCGGTCGCGCCGACCACGCCGCTCTGGAAAAAGTTCCAGGGGAAAATACCGGTAATCAGATACACCAGAAAGTTCGGCATGCCGCCGCGCATCAGGTAAGGGAATACCAGGTAGTAAACCAGCACCTGAAGCAGAGGGGTCAGAAATGTCCACAGGACGCCAAGAAATGAACCTTTATAGCGGCCGCGAATATCCTTGCGAACGTTCGTCTTGAGCAGTTCGCGATATTCGTAGAACTCGCGGATGGATTTCATGTCAAGCCTCCTTGAAGCCGGTACCTGTGTGAAACAGAAGAAACCGTGCCCTCCAATTATAAAAGAAATCGGAAGACAGAGTGAAAAATCCGTTTTCGAACGGGTTTACGGCTGTCTTCTATTGAAACAGATCTCCCCGAAAAACAAAAGCGCCGGAGCGTTTTGCTCCGGCGTAAATAGCGTTAAGGGAAGACGAAGCTGGAAATTATTCTTCCGGTGCGTCGTACATATGGGAGATTTCGTGCACGCGATCCGAATGCATGGATTCGTCCGCAAACTGCATCTTGTCTTCCTTGGCGTACTTCTTGACCTGCGCCGAGGTCTTGGCGATCGGGGCAAGCGTTCCGGCACCGGCTACGCATCCGCCCGGGCAGGCCATGCCTTCGAGCAGGTAGCCGTTGAGACGGCCGGCCTTGGCCATCATCAGCATCGTACGGCAGTTTTTCAGACCTTCGGCAGCCTGGACTTTTACCGTGGTACCCGGATTGTTTTTCTCGATAAGGGATTTAACGGCTTTCGCTACGCCGCCGGAAACCGCGAATTCACGGCCCGCTGCGGTACCTTTGTCAAAGGTGCCTTCTTCGGCAACAAC
Source organism: Allobaculum sp. (assembly GCF_047010065.1). Taxonomy (NCBI): domain Bacteria; kingdom Bacillati; phylum Bacillota; class Erysipelotrichia; order Erysipelotrichales; family Erysipelotrichaceae; genus Allobaculum; species Allobaculum sp. The sequence goes on along the minus strand of NZ_JBKXLD010000006.1, from coordinate 36,275 downwards.
CTGCGGCAGATCGATGCCCTTGGCGACGAACATGCCCATGACTTCTTCAAAGGTCAGAACGAAGTCGACGTCCGAACGAATGGAACGGCGGCTCGCTTCGAGCTTCTTCGCCGCGCAGGGACCGATGAAGGCCACTTTTGCGTTCGGGTGTTCCTTTTTAATGAGACGGGCGGTCAGAACCATGGGCGTAAGCGCCATGGAAATATAGTCTTTGAACTGAGGGAATTCCTTTTTCGCCATTACGGACCAGGCCGGGCAGCAGCTGGTCGCCATGAACGGCTGCTTTTCCGGAACTTTGTTCAGGAAGTCTTCGGCTTCTTCAATCGTGCACAGGTCGGCACCGATGGCGACTTCAACAACATCCGAGAATCCGGCTTCCTTCAGCGCCGCAACGACTTTTTCCGGAGTGACGGTCGGACCGAACTGGCCGACAAAGGCAGGAGCTACAGCGGCGATAACTTCTTCGCCTTCCTTCATGGCCTTGATGGTCTGGAAAATCTGACCTTTGTCGACGATGGCGCCAAACGGGCAGGAAACGAGGCACTGACCGCAGGATACGCACTTGTCGTAGTCGATTTTGGCTTTTCCGTCTTCGTCGGAATGGATGGCGTTCATGCCGCAGCTTACCGCGCACGGACGTTCAATTTTTACGATCGCATGATACGGGCAGGCTTCCATGCACTTGCCGCATTTGATGCAGAGGTCCTGATCAATTTCCGAATGACCGTCCACCATGTGTACGGCTTTTTTCGGGCAGACTTCTACGCACTGGTGGGAAAGGCATCCCTGGCAGGCGCTGGTGACCATGACTTTCTTTTCCGGGCAGCCATGGCAGGCAAAGGAGATAATGTTAACGAGAGGCTGGTCATAGTACTTTGTCGCTACAGCGCTCTCTTCGACGCCGTCACTGATCGCGCCGGCGGTGGTAATGTCGCGTACGGGCAGGCCCATGCCTAAGCGCAGACGTTCACCGATGATTGCACGTTCGAGAAAAACGGAATCACGGTATTTGGCCTGTTTGCCCTGAATGATTTCATAGGGAATGGCTTCCATTCTTTCTTTGTAATCGACGTCATCGCTGTAAGCCATATCGGCAATGGCCGCAAAGACTTTACGACGAATATCGGTAACCGAGTTGTAAACACCTCTCATGTAAGTTGCTCCTTCCTTCCTCTGTATGGAATCAAAATGTGATTTCTGATGAATTTACTTAAACAGCTTTCTTAGAATAACAAGTTGTTACAAAATTCACAAACAGAAACCATGAACTGTCGAAAATTATCTGGAAATGTAAGGGGTTTCGAAAATATCGCCTTAAAATTCAGGCACAGGAAGTGACGGTTTCCCATGCGGCTTTCGCAGTGTGTTCCTTATTATTTTTATTCCGGTCATCCTTTTTTTCAATGTTTTGATTCAAAATGATATCGCACTGCACAAAAAGGAAATAAGCAAGCCGGAGCCGCTTCCTTTCATCCTCAGAAAATAGGATTTTTTGAAAACAGAAAACGGGATGGAAAAAAGCCGGCTGGATACTCCGTCGGCATAAAGAAGAAAAAATGAAGAAGAAAAGGAGAAAAGCGCTCCGTCCAGACGGTGGAAACACGCTTTTCTTTGGAAATATTCAAAATCCGCGAAAGCGGGAATTTTGATTGGAGAAGGAGAAATTTCTATGAAAGAGCTGATCATTCAGAAAAATGACGCGTCGCAGCGCCTGGACAAGTTTCTGCTCAAGGCGTTTCCAAATCTGCACAAGGGCGCGCTCTATAAAGCGGTGCGCAATAAGAAAATCAAGGTGAACCGCAAGCGGGCGCAGTTTGATCAGATCCTGCAGGAAGGCGATCACATTCTGCTCTTTCTGGCGCCGGATCTTCTCGAAACCAAACCGCAGACGATGGAAAAGCGGCCCGATCTGGATGTCTTCTACGAAGACGAAAACCTGATTGCGGCAAACAAGCCGGCCGGTCTGCTTTCGGTTAAAGATTCGGCCGAAAGCCAGGATACGCTCAACGACCGTCTGCTCTGGCATCTGTATAAAAACGGGGAATACGATCCCGCAGCGGAACAGTCGTTTCGACCGGCTCTGGCGCACCGTCTGGATCGGAATACGTCCGGTCTGGTGCTGGCGGCCAAAAACGCCGAAAGCGCGCGAACGCTGGCCGAGGCGATCCGGGAGCGCGCGCTCAAAAAAAGCTACCTGGCCGTTACCCGCAAAAAGCCCGTTCAGGGACATATTGAAGTCTGGCTGAAAAAAGAAGGAACAAAGGCCCTGATCAGCGAGAGCCCGAAAGACGGCTATGACAGCGCCATTATGGATGTGCACACGATTGAGGAAGATCCAGTACGGCATCTGTGCCTTTCGCAGATCGATCTGCATACCGGACGCTTTCATCAGATCCGCGCCACGCTCGCCCATTTCCATACCCCGCTGGCCCGGGATGTGAAGTACGGCGATAAAAAAGGAAAAGGCGATTACCGGCTGCAGGCGTGGAAAATTTCGCTGGAAAACACGCCTTTTGAAAAGCCGGCTGTCATCGAAATTCCCAAAAGCGAAAGACTGTCCTTAAAAACGCTTCCTGCGGATTTTTAGAAGGGAATTCGAGCGGGAAGTCTGAAGCGAAAGCCGAAAGCAGGCCGCCAAACTGTCGATTTTATAAAGATTAAATACAGAACAGAAAGCGTGCAGATCCAGCGTACGGAGCGAAACTAGAGCCGGTTTGGAAAGTCACAAGTTTCTGTTACCGTCCAGATATGACACGACTGCTCATTTCTGCGCTCGTCTGCACGGGCTGCTTTCTGTTTTTTATCTGGCGCCACTATGGTCGATCCGCTGCTGGACTTATCTTCTGGGTGCTGTATTATCCGTACGTTCTGCTCGAACTGGCCTGGTCAGAGGAACTGCTCTTTTTTTGCGTTCTCGGTCTTTTTGGCGGCATGGCGTGGATGGAAGATTTGTATACGCGCTATTTCAGCGCGTACTGGCTGTTACCGTTTGGACTTCTTCTTTTCTGGAGTGTCGGACTCACGCACCCGGGATTGCGGGGCTTTTCGCTTTTGGATGGTCTGGGCTTTGTGTATGGCATTGGCGGTCTGGTTTTATGGAGACAGAAGAAACTGGGGCTTGCGGATGTGCTTTTGCTTTTCGGCCTGGCGTTTGGGCTTGGCTTTGAACGCATGCAGGTGTGCATGGCCATCAGTCTTCTTACAGGCTTCGTTTTACTTGGCTTCTCAAATGAGGATATTCCTTTTGGAAGCGCGCTGATGATCGGATTTGTGATCGCCTTTGCGCACGGTATGACTCTGTATGAGAAACTTGCGGGCTGCTTATGATTTTTTCTGTTCGCGGATCGTGCACCGGAGGCTCCTGAGAAAACGAACAGAATTCCAGTTTTGAAAGGTTTGCTTTCCTGCCGGTTTTGGTACACTCAATGCATATTTCTGAACAGGAATGCATTTTTATTTTGTCAAAGGAGGGGATCCGAATGAACAGCTGGTTTGAAAACCTGAACGCCGTCCCAAATGGGCTTGCCTTAGGCGGCGGAGGGGCGAGAGGCTGCTACGAAATCGGTCTCTGGAAAGCTCTGAATGAAGCCGGGCTTCGCTTTGATGCGGTGAGCGGCACGTCGATCGGCGCGCTGGTCGGCGCCATGTATGTTCAGGGTGCCCTGCCACAGATGATCGAATTTGTACAGACGATGCATCCGCAGGCGATTGCCAAGGATATGGTTTACTTTCCCGAAAATCTTGGCAAATGGATTCAGGATCGAAAGAAAATTGAAGACTTTCTCTCCCGCTACATCTTTTCGAGAACGGGGATGAACATCTCGCCGCTCAAGGAATCGCTGGATGCGATGTTTGACTATAAAGCGTTCAGGGCATCGCCGACCAACTTTGCGTGCATGACGTTTAATCTGAGCACGAAAAGGCCGGAAGCCTATTTCAAAAACGAGATGAACGAAGAAAACGCGCAGAACATCATTCTGGCTTCCGCATCGTGTTACCCGGCATTTCCGGTCATGAAGATGAACGATCAGGAGTACATTGACGGCGGCTACTGGGACAACGTGCCGGTAGATCTGGCCGTGAAGATGGGCGCGAAAAAGGTACTTGGCGTCGATGTCGAAGGGCCAGGCCTCGTGCTTCCGGTTTCTCCATCGGTCGATCTCTTTTTGATGAAGCCGATTTTGCCGCTGGAAAACTTTCTCGATTTCTCCCGCGCTGCGTGCATGAAAAATCTGGCTGCAGGCGAGCTGGAAATGGGAAAACTGCGCGGCCTGTATGCCGGTCATCTCTTTACCTTTGATCGAAGCAGTCAGGAAGCCATCGATTTTTACGAAGGCTATCTGGGCTTTCTCTTTTCGATTCATCGTATTTCCATGGAGGCCAGAGAAATTGCAGGACTCAGCCGCTGGGCCGTGAAGTATTCGCCAAGCGACTTGTCGAAGGCTCTGCTCGAACAGGAAAGCTTTGTGGAACTGCTCGAAATTCTGGCGTATCTGGCCGGTCTCGATCCGTATCGCGTGTATTCATTTGCGGATTTTCTTTCTTTGCTTTTTACGCGTCTGAGCGAGATTGAAGCCCATCCGATTCGCACGACAATCCAGAATGAAGACGACATTCATTCGAAAATGCGGCTGATCGTACTGATGAAAGAGCGGATTGCGCGCACCGGCGTCGATTCGATGCTGAAAGCGACCCCGTACAATCGAATTCTGCCCGGCCAGGTCGCGCTTGCCCTGGTCTGGTTTTTCATGGAGGCAGCTTATGAACAGAGAACGACATCAGAACCTGCGTCCGGCCGATAAGAAGCCGAATGAAAAATATGGACTCGTCCTTGGAGGCGGCGGTTCGAAAGGGTGCTATCACGTCGGCGTCTGGCAGGCGTTTAACGAAGCCGGCATCACCTTTGACGCGCTGAGCGGGACGTCGATCGGCGCGCTGGTCGGCATTTTTTATCCGGGAAACCGCATCGAGACGGTTACAGACTTTGTCATGAACATGCAGCCCCAGGAAATTGCGGCAGATCTGCCGGTTCTGCCGGTGACACTGAAGGAAAAAGTGCTCGGAAGCCGGACGGTTCTGAATTTCATTATCAAGTACTTCGATTCCAAAATGGACATCACACCGCTGCGCGAACACTTTCGGATGATGTTCGATTACGAAACGTTCAAAGAATCGCCCGTACGCTACGGATGCATGGCGTATAACGATACGAAAAAGGAAGCCCGCGCCTTTTTTAAAGGCGAAATTACTGCGGAAAACGCGGAAGAAGTCGTAATGGCTTCCTCGGCGTGCTATCCCGCGTTTCCGAAAGTGACGATCAACGGAGAAGAGTATATGGATGGCATGTACGCGGATAACGTGCCGATCGATCTGCTCCATGCCCTCGATCCCAGCCTGGACTGGACGGTCGTCGTCGACCTGCACGATCCGGGCGAACCGCTGCCGCCTTCCTTAACGGAAGACATGTTTTATCTCGAACCGCTGATTAATCCGGGAAACGCGCTGGATTTTTCTACCGGTCATGCGATGCGCATGTACAACCAGGGCTATCTCGAAACGCGCAAGCAGCTCGGGTCGCTCTGCGGCTATTTGTATACGTTTGAAAACCGGGATCTGCCCCTGATTGAGATCGTGGAAAACTATCTCATTCGCCAGACGACGCAGATGCATATCGTTTTCCCGAAAATCCCGGATCTGGATTTCCACATTTTGAAAAGCGCGCTCGGCTATACGCCTGGCCGCTCGTCTGCTGCAGCGGATCCTGGCTATGAATTTGGCCGGCTGGTCGAGGCGCTCGCACTGCTGGCCAAAATCGATCCCGTCGCGCTGTACGACTACGGCGACTATCTTGATCAGATCGTCACGCAGCTGGATGCGATCAAGTCGTCCTACGACGGCGATGAATTTCGGATCGTTGAATTTTTCTCGAAAATGAAACGGGAAGAAATCATGGTTGTGCTCCATCGCTATCTGAAAAAGAGCGGGCACTTTCCATCCAAAGTCGAAGCCATTAAAGAGCAGATTCCGCTGAGCTATACGCTGGCCTGGATCTGGTACTGCCTCGATGCACTCGTGGAATCGCTGCATCACGTACGCGCCATTCATGAAGGCAACGACGAACTCGAAGAAGAACTGTCCAGAACGCCGCAAACCCAGACAGAAGACGAATCCTCGAAAACAGAGAATTCCAAAGATCAGAAGACAAATACCGATCCAGCTTCTTTGGCGAGTCCGTCTTCTGAACCGGCCGTTTTGAACGCCCAGGATCCCGATGCCTATGTGCGGGTGATGTCCGGCGAAAAAGAAACCGAACCGGAAAACGTCTAGCAGCTTTTCCGATTTTGAAATGCGCATTTTCCCCATTCCCATACAAAAACAGCCCGAAGAAAACCGGAAAAACCGGCTCTTTGGGCTGTTCGTTTACCAGGCAGAAAAAGAATTCAGGAAATCAGGCAGGGGATGAAATCGATCTGTAAAGCGGATGGGAAGGATCCTTTAGCGGAAAGGAAGGAATTCGCCCAGTCGAACCGATTGCTTACGCTTCGTCGCCAAAGAACAGCTTCAGGTCCTGATCTACCGTACGGATGCCGGAAAGGCCAAAGTTTTCAATCAGGACTTTCGCCACATTTGGGGACAGGAACGCCGGAAGCGTTGGCCCAAGATGAATGTTCTTAATGCCCAGATAGAGCAGGGAAAGCAGAACGATGACGGCTTTCTGTTCATACCAGGCGATGTTGTAGACGATCGGGAGGTCGTTGATATCGTCGAGTCCGAAAACGTCTTTCAGTTTCAGAGCGATCAGCGCGAGCGAGTACGAGTCGTTGCACTGACCGGCGTCCAGGACTCTTGGAATGCCCTGAATATCGCCGAGATTCAGCTTGTTGTATTTGTATTTGGCACAGCCGGCGGTCAGGATTACCGCGTCTTCTGGAAGCTTTTTCGCGAATTCGGTGTAATAGTCGCGGCTTCTCTGACGGCCGTCGCATCCCGCCATCACCACAAATTTTCGAATGGCGCCGCTCTTTACGGCTTCGACGATCTGATCGGCGAGTGCGAACACCTGCTCATGCGCAAAGCCGCCGACGATTGTTCCGGTTTCGATTTCCTCTGGTGCCGGGCACGTTTTCGCCTGTTCAATCAGAGCGGAAAAGTCCTTGATTTCTCCATAGGCACTATCGATATGGCGGCAGCCTGGATATCCGGTCGTTCCGGTTGTCCAGAGACGGTCTTTATAGCTTTCGGCCGGCGGAACGATGCAGTTTGTCGTCATTAAAATCGGACCGTTGAATTTTTCAAACTCTTCGCGCTGCTTCCACCAGGCGTTTCCGTAGTTGCCCGCAAAATGGGGATACTTCTTGAACGACGGATAGTAGTGAGCGGGAAGCATTTCGGAATGGGTATAGACGTCTACGCCTGTACCCTGCGTCTGTTCCAGAAGCATTTCCAGATCGCGCAGATCGTGTCCGGAAACAAGAATTCCCGGGTTTTGGCGGACACCGATTTCCACTTCGGTCATTTCCGGATGGCCGTACGCGTCGGTATTGGCTTTGTCGAGAAGGGCCATGCCGTCTACGCCGTATTTTCCGGTTTCCAGAGCCAGGGCGACGAGGTCGTCGACGCTCAGCGAATCGTCGAGCGTTTTGCTTAAAGCGTTCTGGAGAAACGCGTCAACGGCTTCGTTATCGTGCAAAAGCGCGTTGGCGTGCTTGGAGTAGGCGGAAAGGCCCTTCAGTCCATACGTGATGAGCTCGCGTAAAGAACGGATATCTTCATCTTTGGTCGAAAGCACACCGACTTCAGCGGCTTTCGATTCAAAGTCTTCTTTCGGTCCGTTCCAGAAGGCAGCTTCGGGCAGACCGTCCGTACTGCCAAGCTGTCCGAGCAGGTTTTCCTTCATTTCCAGCGTGTCTTCTACCATGAGACGGATGAAATCGCGATCAAAATTGGCGTTGGTAATCGTTGTAAACAGATTTCTGGAAATCTGATGATTGACCGCCTGCGAAACCGGCAGACAATCAGCACGCATTTTCGTTGTAATGCTCGAAAGGCCTTTGGTTACGTAGACGAGCAGATCCTGCATGGCCGCGACTTCCGGCTTTTTTCCGCAGACCCCTGCGATGGTGCATCCCGTATTGCCTGCGGTTTCCTGACACTGATAACAGAACATTTTCTCTTTCATATATGTATATCCTCCATAGACTGCCCGGACCGGCCCAGAACGGGCGGACAAAAGAAGGCGCGCCTTTAAAAGGCGCGACAAGCGGGCAGTTTGTTTGCTTCTGTGTTCGTTTTTACTGTATTCAAATGCAGACGATAAGTATGTGGTTAAAACCACATCGACAAATTTTTATGGAGAATTTTCATGGACGAAAAACAGCTGCTGAAAACCGCTTTATTTAAAGGAATGGATAAGGATGAATTGGGTCAGTCGCTTCATGCGCTGCACGCCAGAGAACGCCATTTTGACAAGGGAGAGACGATTTTGCATGTGGGCCGCTCAACGCATGAAATGGGTCTGGTTCTGTCGGGAAGCGTTCGCATTGAAAGCCTGGATGAAATGGGAAACCGGACGATTTTAAACCTTATCGTCCCTGGTCAGTATTTTGCGGAGGCATACGCTCTTCTTGGCAATGAGCCGACACTGGTGGAAGTTGCAGCCAATGAACCGACCCGCATTCTGTTTCTGGATTTGCAAAATCTGAAACCCGGCTCCTGCCGATGCGGGGGGTGGGAGACGAAAGTTCTGTACAATCTGACGCTGCTGGGTGCGCAGAAAAATCTGGCTTTATCCAGACGCAGCTTTTTCACATCTTCCAGAACGATCCGCTCCCGCGTACTTGCGTATCTGCGTTTTGCGGCGCTCAAAAAGGGAAGCCGCGTTTTCGAAATCCCGTTTGATCGACAGCAGCTCGCCGATTATCTGAATGTAGAACGGAGCGCCCTCTCTAAGGAACTTGGCCGCATGAAAAAAGAGGGACTGATCGCGTTTGAAAAAAATCATTTTGAACTGCTCGATCCCGCCAAACACGATTTGCTTTAAACGAACGAATCAAAACGGACGAATTGAACCGGAGGAAAAGGGAAACCTGCTGGTCCAGATCTTGCTGCAGGACATGAAAAAAGCTGCCGGATTTTGGCAGCTCAGCGTTTTAGCAAAATGGATCAAAATGGTTAACGAAAGATCAAATGCCGCATTAGTTATCGCTTTTGCGGGCAAGGGCCGGATCAAACCATTTGAAGCGGGTATCCATGTCGAGTTCGACTTCGATCGGCTTGCGCGTGTACGGCTGCAGAAAGCGCAGACGATAGGCCTGAAGCATCAGGCCTTTTTTGTTGCGGACAAGACCGTACAGCGGATCGTTCATGATCGGATAGCCGATGTTGGCCAGATGAACGCGGATCTGGTGCTTGCGTCCGGTGGAAATGTCGGCAGAGACGAGCGATTTGTCTTCAAACAGTTTCAGACGGGTGATGTGGGTATGGGCAGGTTTGCCTTTGGAGAAGACCATCATCTTTTCGGCTTCGTGACGGTTGCGGGCAATCGGGTTGTTGATGTCGATTTCCCGATGATCCACACGGCCGTCTACAACGGCGAGATATTCCTTTTTGGCGGTGCCGTTTTCGAACTGCTCATCGAGGAACGCCTTGACAAGCGGATGCTTGGAAAAAAGAACGAGGCCGCTGGCTTCCTGGTCGATGCGGTTGACCGGCTGCGCCGCAAAGCGGGCGCCGTTGGAAACGAGATAGCCGTTGACGCGGGAGGTCAGCGTATCTTCGGTATTGCCGTCACCATGCACGAGTAAAAACGGCTTCTTGTTGGCTACCAGGCAGAAATCGTCTTCGTAAACGATCGGAACGCCCGCAAAGGACAGCGGTGTCGTTTCTGAAATATCGAACGTTTGGTCGATGCGAACGGTGACTTTATCTTTTGGGGAAATTTCTTCAGCCGGGTTGGTGATGACCTGACCGTTTTTCAGAATTTCCGTATGTTTTTTCTTTTCTTTGGAAATCGCCAAAAATGTATTGAATTCTTCCAGCGTGATCGGCAGATCCGTCAGCGCCTGAAGATTTCCATCAGGGAGAACATGAATTTGAATGGACATGATTAAAACCTTTCTGTTGTTTTCTTCATCTTATCCCGAAGCGGCCACAAATGAGGAAATGATGAACGTTTGCCTGTTTTACGCAAAGGGAAGGGGTTTGAACGGCTGCCAGGGCATCGGAAAATGCGGGTCGAGGCCTGCGTGGAAGACGGAATTATCCACTTTCAAAGCGCAAAAAAGGCAAAGTCATCTTTTCTGTGAAGTTTTCTATGTTTTTTATAGTTTTTTCTTCCGAACGAATGTCAGTTTACGGTCGTAATCGGGAGGCCGCAAAACGGTCAATGGTAGACTAGTAGAGACAAGGAGGAATTTCTTATGAAACTCTACAAAAGTGCTCAGGGCGATGTAGTTGAAGTTGTACTGCCCGTGGACAAGGAACTTGATATTACCATTAACGGCGAACCAGCAGTGCTTCTCGAAGCCGGTTCTACCGATGCTGCGCTCGAAAAACACGTACCGGATGTAAAAGTAGAAGACGGCAAAGTCTCCGTACAGGTCGGCTCGACCAAGCACCCGATGCTTCCGGCGCACTGGATCACCAACATCTGGATGGAATATCCGGATGGATCCGTAGAAAAGCAGACTCTGTTTCCTGGTCAGGAACCAGTCGCTGTATTCGATGTCAAAGGACAGAGCGGCAAAGCAGCTGTCTACGAATACTGCAATCTGCACGGTCTCTGGAAAAAGGAAATCGATCTCTAGTCGGTCGCCCAAAACCCAGCGTACGTAAACGACTGCCCGGCTGCAATACCACACACGCACAAAACGATTCAAGCCTGAGTTTTCGAACGAACTTAGGCTTTTCGTTTTCTCTTTTTAAATCCATACGGATTGAAAAGAACGAAACGCGTATTTGTTTGTCCGCCCGCTTTCTCGCTTCTTACCATTTTTTTGTTCAGGCAACGCAATTCTTGAAAAACGCATGCTGCAAGATAATGGAAACAGAGAAAGACGATCTATAAACCGATCCATACAGGGAACGGTTCCCGCGGATCGATTCGCCGCTTTTTTCCGATTTGCCTCTTCTTTTTCACGTTCTTCCTTTGTTCTGGATTTCGTAAGAAAGCCAAACGAAGCGTTGAGCGGCGCGGAAAAGGATCGGATAGAAGAAGCGGAAAAGGGAACGAGTATAGATGGTCGAAATGGGAGGTTTACTATGAACGAAGAAAAAAGCACGATGCATCCCGAAACAGCCGAAACAACAAAAGACGAGAAAACAGTTCTCGATCAGGATATGAAAAAAGATCTGGCCAGCGCCGAAGAAAAAGCCAGTCAGGTTCGTGAAAGCGTAAAGACGGACTTCCAGCAGGCGGTCGATCAGGCCCATGCGAAAATGGCCGAAGCCGGCGCCTACGCGGAGGCCGCAAAAGAAGAAGCGCAAAAAGCCGAAGAACAGGTGAAAGCCGATTTCAGTCAGGCTGCTAAAGAAGCAGAAGCCGATTTTAATCAGGCATCGAAAGAAGCCGGTTCGCAGCTCGAAGACTACGCGCATCAGTTTGGCGAAGAAGTCGACCGACGTGCAGACGCCTTTGATGATCGCTTCAATGAACTTTCACAGGATGCCCGCGAAAAATTCGGCGAGTTCCGTGAAAAAGCTGTGGATCATGTCGGTGATTTCGCGCAGGAAATGCAGGACGATCCAAAAGCCGCTCTGATTGAAGCCGGCAAGGTGTTCCTGATGGTTGCCGGCGGCATCGCGCTGCTTCGTGCCCTGTTCGGCAAAAAATAGAATCAAGTACAGATATTGAATCAGTAAATATTGCTCGAGCAGACAGGGAATGAATTACGCTCCCTCAAGCCGGTCCCAGAAAGAAACGGACGGGCTTGAGGGAGCTTTTCTTGGGGAAATCTGTTGTTCCAGGTATTCTTTTTGGATCGAAAATTATCGCGGCCATTTTTGTGAGAAAGAAATTTTTGTGAGAAAGAAGATATATAGGACTGGATATAGACCGGATCCAGTTTAAAGTACTGGAAAGAATGTGTACAAAACAAGGACGTTTTGAACGTTCTGTCAAGCGAATACGGGCATAAATGGCGATTTTTGTATGAATTTGATCTTTGTTTCTGACGGTCGTATTTGATCCTTAAGATATTTTTTGCAACAATCAAACGGAAAAGGCAGCCGCTTGGCCGCCATTGAAAGGATCAGAACTATGAACACAGCAGACATTCAGGTCTGGAAAGATATTTTCAGTCAGCTTCAGACGAACATTCAGGACAACGATCAGATGATCCGAGAGATCAAGGAACAGATCGCTCTCCAGGAAGAACGTAACAAACAGGAAATCCAGAAAATGGTGCAGACTGCGACGAGCCAGAAAGAAGAACTCGAATCCCTGCTCGCTCAGGTCAGCCAGGACGGACTTTTTTCCCTTCCCGCCGACGAAGAAGCCAGAAACGCCTTCGAAAGCAGCCTGAAGGAACGCATCGAGCAGTGCACGCAGGTTATCGACTTCGCGCAGAGCCTGCTGGGCATGCCGGCCGCTTCGGAAGAAACGCTCGACAAGATCCGTCTGGGCAGCCGCAAGGACAAGGAAATCCAGGATGTGGTCGCCTCTGGTTTCTCGGAAAGAAGCCTGCTTGGCAACTGGATCCACTACTTCCAGAAAGATCTCTACACCTGCCAGAGCTTCTGGGACGATCATGAATTCAAGGAATACGACTTCCGCGGCAAGGAACTGATGGAAGAAAGAAGCGGCAGCTATGCGGTCGAAAACGGCAAGGTGCTGCTTACGTACCCAGACGGCAAGAAGATGGTCTATGTCGTAACCGGCTATTCCGATGACTGCCTCGACTATCTGATCTCCGGAACGCCGATCCGCTTCGACTACATGCCCGAGGACATTCTCAATACGCTGCTCGAAGAAAACGCCAACGCCTAACAAAAGCCCGCTCGAGCGGGAAAGAAAACGCTGCAGAAAATCGTCTGCACAAAATCAGCAGACAGAATTGATACAAGATGAAAAACAAAGCCGTCCTTTGAACCAAGGAAAACGTTCTTCCCAGTTCAGGGACGGCTTTTTGTCTGTGCATGCGGATTTATCCTTTCGGGCACGGGACAAGGGCCTTTGTACAAAGGATCGTATAATTGTACTGTCAAACAGGAGGCTGATGATTATGGCTGAAGAAATCAAAAAGTTTGAAGACAAGGTTCTGAGTGACGAAGTTCGTCATGACGAGCGTGAAATTGATAAGAAACGTGCGGACATGAATATGCATGTAGTGGAAGAGGACGCCGACAAGTCCAAATTCATGAAAGAGCTGCGTGAAAAAGAAATCGACCATGACGAAAAAGTGATCGAACGCAAAGAACAGGCAGCTGCCCGTCATGAAGAAAAAATCAAAGAAAACGAAAAGAAAATCAACGGCGTCGACTAAATCATCTCCATACAGACCCGTATGAATGCGGACCTTTTGCGGTCCGCTTTTTTCATGGAAATCGAGTGGAAAGCGGTTCTGTGCTTTTCAGCGCAGGAATCGGCTGTAAATTCGGAAATCGTGTAAGAAAAAGAACGGCCGTTCTGTTCTTGAAAAGCGAACAAATTGAGAAGCAAGGTCCAAGAATTGCAAGATCGGATGAAATTCCGCACTCTGAAAGCTAATTTCATGAAAATTTTTGAAAAGTCTTTTTTTACAATGACGCAGAATGTGTGAATTGTGTAGAATGTGTGCAATACGAAAAAAGGAGACATTTATCCAATGAAACTGCACAGATATTCCATTGCTGCACTGAGTGCTGCGCTCCTCTTTGCCGGATGTTCCGGAAATGGCGGCAGCTCCTCCACAGCCAGCAGCGCCGATGGTTCCAGTATCACCGCGGCAGCCGATGGCGCTTCCGATGTCAAGATCGGCATCCTCCAGTACACCGAACATCCCGCACTCGATGCGGCTGCTAAAGGCTTTGAAGATTATCTTAAGGAAAACGGCTATGCCGATGCGCAGATTACCTTCAACTCGGCACAGAACGAAGTGGCCAACTGCACATCCATTGCCCAGAAATACGTGAACGACAAAGTAGATCTGATCTACGCCGTCGCTACGCCGGCCGCGTAGGCTGCAGCCAACGAAACTAAGGACATTCCAATTGTCATTTCCGCGGTAACCGACCCTGCAGATTCCGGTCTGGTGGAAAGCAACGAAAAGCCAGGCAACAACGTAACCGGCTCTTCCGACCTCAACCCGATTGAAGCGCAGTTCGATCTGCTCAAGGAAATCGTACCGGATGCGAAAACCGTAGGTCTGCTCTACTGCAACGCCGAAAGCAACTCCGCGTTCCAGATTGAACTGGCGAAAAAAGAATGCGAAGCCCGCGGCCTTGAATTCGTGGAAGCTTCCGTAACCGACTCAAACCAGATTCAGCAGGTTGTTGAATCCCTTAACGGAAAAGTCGATGCCATCTACGTACCGACCGATAACCTGATGGCCGAAAGCATGGCGACTGTATCGCAGATCGCAACCGGCTTTGGCATCCCGACCATCGTCGGCGAAGAAGGCATGGTTTTAAACGGCGGACTTGCCACTTATGGTATTGACTACTACAAACTCGGACAGCTTGCCGGCGCACAGGCCGTAAGCATCCTCAAAGGCGAAAGCAAACCGGAAGACATGGCCATTGAATACCTGGCTACGGACGACTGCACGCTTTCCTTCAACTCCAAGACAGCAGAAAAACTCGGCCTCACGCTGCCGCAGTCCGTTGTTGACCGCGGTACAGACGTTACCGTTGAGGAATAGGAATGGCGCTTCTGTTTTCTCTGGAAGGTGCTATTGGACAGGGAATCCTCTGGGGCATCATGGCCCTGGGCGTATATATCACCTTCCGCCTGCTTGACTTTGCGGACCTGACCGTCGACGGCTCCTTCGCAACGGGAGCGGCCATCAGTTCGGCCCTCATCTTAATGGGCGTCAATCCGTATCTGACCGTACTGGCTGCGCTGATCGTTGGCTTTCTGGCCGGCGCAGTGACTGGCTTCTTCAATACGGTCTGCAAAATTCCGCCGATTCTTGCCGGTATTCTTTCCCAGATCGGTCTGTACTCCATCAACCTGATGATCATGGGCAAATCCAACATTCCGCTCATGAACGAAAGCACCTGCTTTTCCTGGCTGACCGATCACATCCCAGCCATGGGCTGGATCACCCCGGGCTATCTTTCCGTCATCTGCGTCGGCATTCTGTTTGTCATCGCAACGATTGCGCTGCTCTACTGGTTTTTCGGAACCGAACTCGGCGCGTCGGTTCGTGCGACGGGAAACAACCCGAACATGGTCCGTGCCAACGGCGTGTCGACCAACATGACCACGATGATCGCGCTCATGCTTTCCAATGGACTGATCGCCATGTCCGGCGCGCTGGTCTGCCAGCAGCAGGGCTACGCGGATGTCAAAATGGGCATCGGCGCCATCGTTATGGCTCTGGCTTCCATCGTTATCGGAGAAACCATTTTCGGACGCAAGGGCGGATTCCTCCGTCGTCTGATCTCCATCGTTGTCGGAAGCATTTTGTATCGAATCATTGTTTCGCTCGTTCTGCAGCTCGGTCTGAACCCGGACAACCTGAAGCTCTTTACAGCGCTGCTCGTAGCTGCAGCCCTGAGCATTCCGGTCGTTCTTGAACACCGCGCACAGACGTCCGCCTATAAGCGTCTGACCGAAGCGGTCGAAAGCGTGGAGGAGAAGTTCTGATGCTGAAAATCTCACATGTCTCCAAAACCTTTAACAAAGGCACCGTAAATGAAAAGAAAGCGATCAGCGATCTGAATCTTCACATTGAAGAAGGCCAGTTCGTTACCGTCATCGGCGGCAACGGCGCCGGCAAATCGACGCTGCTCAACCTGATCGCCGGCGTATATCCGCCAGACTGCGGGCACATCGTTCTCAACAATACCGACGTTTCGCTCATGCCGGAGCACAAGCGTGCCAAATTCATCGGCCGTGTCTTCCAGGACCCGCTGATGGGTACGGCAGCCGATATGGAAATCGGCGAAAACCTGGCTTTTGCGGCAAGACGCGGACAGGGACGTACCCTGCGCTGGGGAAATACCAAAAGCGAACAGCAGAAATACCGCGATCAGCTCGCTACGCTCGGACTCGGTCTGGAAACCCGCCTCACCAGCAAGGTCGGCCTGCTTTCCGGCGGCCAGCGCCAGGCGATTACGCTGCTCATGGCATCGCTTCAGAAGCCGGATCTGCTTCTGCTCGACGAGCATACCGCAGCGCTTGACCCGCTGACGGCTAAAAAAGTTCTCGATCTTACAGAAAAAATCGTCAGCGAAAATAAGCTGACGACGCTGATGATCACCCACAACATGAACGATGCGATCCGTCTGGGAAACCGTCTGATCATGATGTACAACGGAAAGATCATCTACGACGTAAGCGGTGACGAAAAAGCTTTGCTGACCGTAGAAGATCTCCACAACAAGTTCAAGGAAGCAGCCGGTACCGAATTTTCCGATGACCGCGCGGTCCTGATCTAACCCCGTATTCTGCGGCAGGAAACAGAAGAGCCTCCTTCTGGATCCTGCCGTTTTTCTATGGCCTTCTTACGCCATAAGAGAACGGCACGCAAATCGAGAGAGCAGGAGTGCAGGAATCGAGAGAGCAGAAGTGCGCGAATCGAGAAGGGAAGAGAGAACAGGCAAAACGGACGGAAAGAAAATGCCTGCCATACTAAAAATACAAATGTGCGCGTTCAATCTGTACGGATTTATGCATGAAAACGCTACATTTTAAAGCCGCTTCTGCGGCCAGCAAGTGCCGTTTTCTGAAACCAAATGAAAGAGCAGAAAAAGGCGATCCAGTCTACCCTTCGAAAGCCATTTCAGTCCGATTTTTTATCACGATTCGGACTGAAAGTAGCGGGTTTTGTCATGGTTTAAACCGGAAAAAAGGCAAACATTGCAAAAAGTGGGCAAAACCTTTCCATTTGACAATTCGACACAAATAGTGCATCTAATGCATCAAAAATGAAATCATTATTGAATAAAAGAAAACATAAATGTAAAGAAATTATTTCTACCCATGACGATTTCTCTATGAAAGCCCATACAATTTATCCCTCAAAAAGCACGCGGGCGGGTGTTTGAAAAGGCTACAAGTGCTATACTTTTAATGAAATTAGTTTCAGGAGGAAAACTATGGATAACAACAATATGCTCGCCATGATTCTGGCTGGCGGGCGCGGCTCCCGTTTGTATCAGCTGACGAATAAAACGGCAAAGCCTGCGGTATATTTTGGCGGAAAATACCGCATTATTGACTTCCCCCTCAGTAACTGTGCAAACTCGAACATCAACGTTGTCGGTGTTCTGACACAGTACGAACCTGTACAGCTCAACGCGTATGCGGGCGCTGGACAGCGCTGGGGTCTCGATACCCGCGGCAGCGGCGTATACGTCCTTCCGCCTAGTGAAAAAGACGACACCAAGTTCGGTGTTTATCAGGGTACCGCCGATGCGATCTACCAGAATATCGACTTCATCGACGAGTTCAATCCTGGATATGTTCTCATTCTGTCGGGTGACCATATCTACAAAATGAACTACGACAAAATGCTCGCAGCACATCGCCAGAACGACGCGGATCTGACCGTAGCCGTTCGCCCGGTTCCATGGGAAGAAGCGCCACGCTTTGGAATCATGAACTGCGACATGAACAACCACATTCTTGAGTTTGAGGAAAAACCTGCCGAACCAAAATCCAACCTGGCTTCCATGGGCATCTACATCTTCGACTGGCCGCTGCTGCGCGAAATCCTGATCGAAGATGCCAAGGACAAGGATTCCAAGCACGACTTCGGCATGAACATCATCCCGCGTCTGCTCGCTGACAAGAAGCGTCTGTTGGCCTACAACTTCAGCGGCTACTGGAAAGACGTTGGAACGATTGACTCCCTCTGGGAAGCCAACATGGACCTGATCGACCATAACGATGAACTCGACCTTGGCGATCAGGACTGGAAAATCTACACTTCCGATATTCCTGTACTTCCGCAGTACGTATCCCCGACTGGACGCGTTAAACACTGCTACATCAACCAGGGTGCTGTGATCCGTGGCGAAGCCGTGAACAGCGTTCTGTTCAACAACGTCACCATCATGGAAGGCGCTGAAGTAAAAGACAGCGTACTCATGCCTGGCTGCATTGTAGAAAAAGGTGCAAAAGTGTACCGCTCAATCGTTGCCGAAAAAGTTGTTGTCGGCGCCGGCTCCACTGTAGGTTCGCCGGATTCGGAACATATTTACCTGGCTTATCAGGACGTGAAAGGAGATAACTAATATGATTAACGCACTTGGTATTGTCGCCTTCACATCTCCTGCCATCTATGTCAGCGGCGTAGGTCAGTACCGTCCAATGGCAGCGTTCAACTATGTAGGACGCTACCGTCTGGTCGATATTCCAATTTCCAACATGACCAACTCCGGCATCCAGAACATTCAGGTTTACACCAACGGCGACCCGAAAGTTCTGTTTGACCACATTGGCAGTGCCCGTCACTACAACATCAACAACAAGCACGGTCACGTAGCGATTATTCCGGTAGGCTACAGCGGCCTTTCTCAGGAATATTCTTCCGACCTGCACGGCTACTACTCCAACCTGGATGAAATCGAAGAAGATAATCACGATTACGTGATCATCGCTCCGGTCAACTGGGTCTACAAGATCAACTTCCAGAATCTGCTTGCGAAACATATCGAATCCAAGGCAGACATCACGCTGCTTTACCATCATGAAATGAATTCCCGCGATGCCCGCGACTTTCTTAGCTCGAACGTTATCTTCAAAAACGAAGCCGGCGAATTCGATCACGTGGAAACGTACATCGGACAGCCGGAACTCGGCCCGCGTGGTGCAGAAATGGATGTATTCCTGGATACATACATCATCAACAAGAAAACGTTCCTGAAGATGGTGGAAGAAGGTCACGAATGCTCCGAACTGTACTGGCTGACTGACATGCTGAACTACGTTGCAGACAATCCAAAATGGGATGTCAAGATCAACATGGTCGACTACCCGCACGTAATCTTCCCGATCCTCAGCAAACGCACATACTTCAAGTCCAACATGGCAATGCTGAACGAAGCCAACATGAGCTTCTTCAACGATCCAAACTGGCCAATCTATACCCGTACCAACGATTCGCCTCCGACAATTTATCTGGGTGAAGGCACCGCTTCCGGCGCTCTGATCTCCAACGGATGCAAAATTGAAGGCAACGTTCAGGGTTCGATCATCGGACGTAACGTTACCGTCGGCAAAGGATCTCTGATCAACAACTGCCTGATTCTGCCGGGTGTTGAAATCGGCGACAACATCATGCTGACCAACTGCATTGTCGACAAGGACGCCAAGGTTGTTCTCAAGCACGAAGTAACCGGCAACGAAGAGAACCCGGTTTATCTCAAACGCAGAGGTAATTATTAATGGCTTCTATTTTAATGGCGGCTGCAGAAGGCCTTCCATTCGTTAAGACCGGCGGACTGGCCGATGTAATCGGTTCTCTGCCAGCCGCTCTTGCGGAAATGGGTCACGAAGTGAAAGTTGTTCTGCCGCTCTACAAAAAAATTGCAGAAAAGAATTTTCAGGATCTGACATACTGTGCTTCCTATACGGTAAACATCAACTACCGTGAAGTGCCGGTAACGATCTATTCCCAGACCGTGGGCAAAGTGGCTTACTTCTTTGTTCAGCACCAGGGCTATTTCGAACGAGATGCGCTCTACGGCTATCTGGATGACGGCGAACGTTTCGCTTACTTCCAGAAAGCTGTCATCGAAATGCTGAACCAGCTCAACTACTGGCCCAACATCATCCACTGCCACGACTGGCAGACCGGCATGATTCCGTGCATGGTTAAGGAAACGCATTCGAGCGATTCCCGCTATGCCAACATCAAGTTTGTCTACACGATCCACAACCTGCTCTTCCAGGGTAACTTTGGACCGGAAATGACCGACTCCTGCCTCGGCCTTCCATACTACCTGCTCGACAATGGCAACATCCGTTTCGACGGCGGCGTATCCTTCATGAAGTCCGGCATCCTCTACGCCGACAAGATCACGACCGTTTCGCCGACCTACTCGCAGGAAATCCTGACGCCGCAGTACGGCGAACATATGGAAGCCGTACTGAACATGCGCCGCTATGACCTGTGGGGCATCGTAAACGGTATCGATACGGCTGTATGGAACCCGAACACGGATCCGGCTCTGCCATATCATTACAACAAGATCACCATGTCCAAAGGCAAAGCCCAGGACAAGGCAGCGCTTCAGAAGGAACTCGGCCTGGAAGTCAATCCGCATGTTATGCTCGTCGGCGTAGTTTCCCGTCTGACCTACCAGAAGGGCTTCTACCTGATGCTCGAAAAGTTCCAGGAACTCGCTAATGCACCAATCCAGCTGGCGATTCTTGGTACCGGCGAAGACGCCATCCAGAACGCATTCCGCGATATGGAAAACCAGCATAAAGGCAAAGTCTGCTTCTATCGGGGCTACAACGAAGATCTCGCGCACCGCATTTACGCCGGCAGCGATCTCTTCCTGATGCCTTCTCTGTTTGAACCGTGCGGCCTCAGTCAGCTCTGCTCGCTGCGCTACGGCACACTGCCTCTGGTTCGTGAAACCGGCGGTCTGAAAGATACCGTTACGCCTTACAACGAGTTCGACAAGACTGGGAACGGCTTCAGCTTCTCCAACTACAACGCGGATGAAATGATGAACACGCTCAATAACGCGATCAATGTTTATTACAACCGGCCGGAAGACTGGAAAATTCTGCAGATGAACGCCATGAACAAAGATGTTTCCTGGCAGAATTCCGCTGAAGTGTACAACAGACTGTACGACACTCTGATGTAAGAATTACCCTATGTAAACGAAATGCTTCCTGCCATAATAAGCGGGAAGCATTTTTCATTTTGCGCGGATGGAACAGGACAGGAAAATCTGCGCAGACAGCCGTGAAAAAATGCACGAAACTGCCGCTCGAGAGCGGAATGTCTGGAGAAGAATGTCCGGAGAAGAGAGCCTATGGAAGAATCGTTTGAAAATCACTTTCTGGAACAGGGAAAAGGGGAAACCCTGATCCTGCTTCATGGAAACGGGGAAGAAAGCAGCTATTTTGAAAAGCAGATCGAAGAATTCTCCAGATATTATCGCGTGATCGCAATCGATACGCGCGGACATGGAAAGACGCTCCGAGGCAGAGCTCCATTTACCATTCGTCAGTTTGCACAGGATCTGAAGGCGTTCATGGATCAGCACAATATTGTCCGGGCGAATCTTCTCGGCTTTTCCGACGGGGCCAACATCGCCATGATTTTTGCGATGAAATATCCTGATCGCATCGACCGGCTCATTCTGGACGGCGGAAATCTGACCCCGGACGGTGTTCGGTCTGGCACACAGATTCCTATTGAAATCGGGTACAGAATGGCCAGTTTCTTTAAAAAGTTCAGTCCAAAAGCCAGAACAACTGCGGAACTGCTGGGACTGATGGTGAACGATCCGAATATTAATCCAGAGGATCTGACGAAGATTCAGGCACCGACGCTGGTCCTTGCAGGAACACGTGATGTCATTAAGGCTTCCCATACAAAAGCAATTGCCAAAGCCATCCCAGATTCCAGACTTGTCTTTATAACCGGCGATCATTATGTGGCTGCAAGAAATCCGCAGACGTTTAATGCAGCCGTTCTTCACTTTTTAAAACCGGAGATCACGCCGTCCGGCAAAAAGGAGTGTTTATGAAAACGGAAGATATCCTTTCCAGTCCAAATCCAAGTTCTAAAAGAGACACCAGCAGCTGTACCGGATTAGCCGAATCTGAGAAGGTTGAAGCGTCCAGTCTCGAAGGAAAAACAATTCTGGTCAGCGCCTGTCTGCTCGGTGAGAAGTGCCGCTATGACGGGAAAAGCTGCCGGGATGAGGCGGTTATCGCATTAGGTAAACGCAATACGCTGATTCCGGTCTGCCCGGAATGTCTTTCCGGTCTTCCTACACCGCGAAAGCCTATGGAAATTCTCGAAGATCGAGTACGGACAAAAGACGGAGACGATCTGACGGCGACCATGGAAGGCGGCATCGATAAGGCTATGGAAATCGTAAAGGAGAAACAGCCGGATCTGGCTATTTTGATGGAACGGTCGCCTTCCTGCGGAAGTTCCATTATTTATGACGGTACATTTTCATCCAGACTCATTCCTGGGAAAGGTTTATTTACGCGCAAACTGGAAAAAGAGGGAATTCAGGTTGTCGGAAATCACGCACTTCAAGGTTGTTAAAACTATCAGGTTGCTTTAAAATCAGATTGTAAGCGATTCAGGAGGAAATGAATCATGAAACAAGCAACAGTTAAGGTTATTGACCCGGTAGGACTTCACGCACGTCCTGCTACAGTGGCCGTAAACGCAGCCAGCGGATGCAAGAGCGATGTCGTTCTGAACTTCAAAGGACGCGAATCCAACATGAAGTCCATCATGGGCGTTATGTCCCTGGGCATCCCGACACAGGCCGAAATCGTTATCTCCGCTACTGGTGACGACGAAGACGAAGCCATCGACAACATCGTTAACGCACTGCGCGCACAGAAAGTCATTGAATAATCCGACACAGAAAAAAGGCTCTCCGGAGCCCTTTTTCTTTATCTGGAGATCACAGACCGCAAGCAGGTCTGGCCAGTCGGATGGACTGTGCGTTTTGCCGGTTTGTAACCAGATGTTTTCAAAGAATTCCCGCTTATTGCCTTGCCGTCCGGTCGATTCACACGCAGAAAAGGATTCCGAAAATAAACAGTTTGAAATCAATCTTTTTCATTGAGTAGAACTTTCCCAATCAGCTAAACTATACGGTCGGATTTTTGCGTGGACGACCACGTTTCCTTTTGGGCTGGTCTACTGGATCTGGTCGTGGAATCAGATCCAGTTTTTGAAGAATTTCTATCTGACCAGGATTCATCTTGATCAGTTCCCACTCATTATCATTTTTTATTCTTTTGCCTCTTTGCAGGATATGCATGATTTTCTTATAGCTCATGTCCTCAAGGAGGCCTTTTTCGTCGAACAGGTTCAAAAGTCTGAACGTGATGACGGTCGACAGAAAATCAATGAATTCGCTGCCGATCACTGAGTAGTCATCATGGACTCTGGTTACATCAAAGCCGAGGGCGTTCTTGTAGTACCGCATAACGATCTCGATTTGCCAGCGATAACTATAGGTCTTCCAGGCATCTTCCGGAGACAGATCGACATCTGATTCAAAGACCACTGTTCCAAATGTACGCTTTTTCTTTTCGTATTCTTCGAAATCGTACTTATCTTTACGATGCTTATCCAGCCAGTCCGTCTCCTCCTGAGCCGCTCTTCTCGGATCACGGAAACTGTAGAGCCATTTTCCCTTATTGGACAGCTTCTCTTTCTTAAACTGAATCGGTTCCATCTGCCCAAGAAAGCCGCAGCAGCCTTCGATCACGCCCTCGAAGTTATACATCTCATGATCGAAGGCAAGCTTGGCATTCCGATGAAGCGGGTTGAAGTAATGAAGCTGCGGGCAGTCTTTAAGGACTTCTTCGATCGATTTGACGGGAAACCCTTTATCACCAACCATAATTCCGCTTTGAATACCGTTCTGTTTCACAAAACTGTCATAGGATGTCAGATCGAGCATATTGCCGGGAAAGCACTGCGAACAGATGGGCTCCATTTTTTCCAGATCAAATGCATAAAGTACGGAAATATCCCGTCTTCCTTTCAGTCTGGCTTTTCTGGAAAATTCCGAAAGCGTGTTTTGTCTGGAGTCGTTCGACTTCAGTGTTCCATCGATCAGAAGATGATCATCAATCCCAACTTTGGCTGCCCGGTTTTTCATGAACTTCAGAATTCGGTTGCACGTTTTACCAAGATCTTTTTGAAATGTACTGATCGTATTCTTGCTCATCGCGGTTTCTGGCATCAGCTCCGTCAGAAACGACTCATCGTAACTCTCTTTGAGTTCGCAGTCTTTGATATGCGGATAGCAGACGCGAAGAATGGCCATGCACAGAATCTTATCTGCATCCTGACGATTATAGACCTGAAGCAGTTCATCCAACAGGTCAGCGGACAGCCTGAAACAGAGTTCAACATTGGCCCAGTCCCTGAGAACCGTCTCAGATGTATGAACAGCAGAGGAAGACGGTTCTTCAAGAGGTACGAACTTACCGTTAATAATGTGGCCGATGGTAGGGCCATCGACCGGATAACAATGGCCGTTCTTGCGGACACAGCCGACTCGCTGCTTGACAGCGTATCGATCCTTGTTTTTTCCATAGGCATAGACAATCGAATTTTTGGGACGTGGGACGGCACGAATCTCAGCTGGGACAGACATTTTTGGCTCCTTTTCGTATAGTGTATTTATATCTGTCTTATATCATTAAATAATCTATACAGGGAGGATTTTTATAATAAAAATGAAATTTCAAAGAATCAAATTGATTTACGATTTTTGCTTAATAATGCTTGTTAATCGCATGTCTGGTCATGAAGCCAGGCAGAATTAAAAGAGAGCCTCGAAAAAAAGGCTCTCTAATGAGATAAAATTTCAAAAACGAGCGATTTGTATAGTTAAGCTCGTTGGGAAAGTTCTAGAGGAATAAAAAATGAATTTCAAAGATCCATATAGAAATCTTTTAAGAAAAAGAATAGCTGTTTCCGATGAAGCCATTACCTTCAGCGAGCTTTTCATCAAGGATACAGTACATTTATTTGCGGCTAACATTCCCGACGCCATGCACTTCTTAAAAAACAATTGCACGGAAGACGAGTATTCATGGATCAGCGAAATCATTGACGATAGTGCAGAACAGTCGAAAAGTGTTGAACTCATTGAGGCATATAAGAATCTGGCTGAAAAATATCCAGAAGAAACGAAGAGCTACAATATAAAATCATTCATTAATTCCGCTATGGCCATTGCTGAGTCCTGGCAGGAGGATGAAGACTAGTCTTCTAAACTCAATCTAGTACAAAAAATCGCACGTAAATCGCACATCAAAACAAAATAAAAACCCGATAGGCTTTACCTACCGGGATATTTGTTAAGTGGTGCGGACGATGCGAGTCTTTAGATCGTGTTTTCACGTGTTTCAAAGTTACTTATTTAAAGCTGTTTTAACTCTTTTTCAAGATTGTTTTATCTCTTTTTTGGAAAAAATCGCACACGAATCGCACATAATATCTCTCTCACCTGCCCCTTTAACCAAAACTCTTTACATATATGTGCATATATGTTATTATGATCATGTAAGGAGGGTAACAGGTGACCACCAAAGAATTCGAAAAGCTTTTAAAAAAATCCGGATTCACAAAAATGAAAGGACGTGGAAAAGGATCTCATCAATATTGGACCGACGGAAATCATTTCGTCACCGTCCAAAATCATAAAGGTGATTTTCCAAAAGGAACGCTAAATGCAATGATGAAGCAGGCGGGGCTGAAATAGCCCCAACCTGCCATCTGTTGCCCTCTATAAGAAAGGAAGTTTATATGTTTTATATTTATCCCGCAGTTTTTGATAAGGAAGATGATTACTATAATGTATGTTTTCCTGACCTCCCTGGCTGTCTGACCTACGGTTGCGGCCAGGAGCAAGCGTTATTGCTTGCTGAAGATGCTCTCGCTACCTGGATTGGTCTTGGTGAACAAAACATCTCCACAAATCTGCCGGCGCCATCGGATATTGTAAGTTTGCCGGCTCCCGTAAATGGCTTTGTTTCATTGGTACATGCCCAATTTCACTTGCCTGCCGAAGTAGGATTGGAGGTAGAGGACGAAGATGCCGCGTAAAGCAAGAAGTGATCAACCATTTGACCAAAGCAAATATATTCAGTCTTGGTCTAAGGAAAATATGGGTAGGATTACCGCTCAATACAAAAAAGAATTTGTCTTAGAGTTCAAAGAAGCCTGTGCAGCTCTTGGCTTGAAGCAATCGGAAGTGTTTCGGAAAGCGATGGAAAATGTAATTGAAGAGGCAAAAGCTGAGAAACCTAAATAATCGACTCAAATAAAAACGACCCGGGCAGCCGCCCGGGTTTCTTAGCATAACAATTGTGTAGAAAATGTGTAGATTTATAAGTAAGCGTCAAATAAAAGACGGGTATTTTCTCGACCGCCTCCTTGGGATAATTCCTTTATTCAAGGAGGCTTTTTCATGGAATCAATCATCCCTGCAATCGATCTCGGTATCGATTTCTCCAAAGTTAAAAACATCTATCTGGCTCAGATGCCTGCTGACCTTCGCAAAGGAATTGACGGTTACGTCTCCCTGGTTCAAGGACCTCTCGCTCTGGATCCGCTGGATGGATCCCTCTTTCTCTTCGTTAATCGACAGAAGAACAAGATCAAAGGTATCCTTCGTGACGGAAATGGATTCTGGCTTGTTTATAAGCGACTCTCCAGATCTTCCCTTCAGTGGCCTGTCAGCACTGACCAGTCCGACTTCATGCGAATTGACTGTTCGCAGCTGGCTTCTCTGCTTTCCGGTCTGTCGATTGTTCCCCAGCCGGCATTTCTGCCACGAACTTATAAGTATGTTTAAACCAATTTAAAAGGATGATTTTCTTGAAGGAATATCAAGATAAATCATCCCATTTACTTTATCTATCGCTCTAAATATGTTAAAATTAATACATGAATGTGCCGAACCCTTACCAGACAATCCGCAACGAGCTCCTCGAAGATCTTCATCATCAGATCAGCACCATGACGGAAGAAGAGAAAGACAAATTTATTGAGGATATGTACCTGGATCTCTATTTCGCTAAAGAAATCAATAAAGCCGTGAAAAGCGGCCGCTTTGGTCCTTCTACGGAAAAGATGGTTCCCTTGAAACTGGATTACTCTGAAAACGAGGACGGCGGCCCAGATATCAATATTCTGAATAAACAGCTGGCTCAGCTTGATCTGAAAGCCGATGTTTGTTTTAACCGGGCTGCGAAATATCAGGAAGAGGGAGACCGCTATCGTAAAGAAGCTGAAGATTTAAA
>NZ_JBKXLD010000006.1:0-7618 GCF_047010065.1 Allobaculum sp. | reverse complement strand
AGCGTATCTAATATTCAGTCTCGCGTATACCCGTCGATTGTTTGACACTTACATTTATAAAGGCAAAATAAAGATTCTGACCGTCCACATTTTATCCACATTTTGTCCACAAGAGTTTTCGAATACATGAACCACTGTCACCCCCGCTAACTCAAAAAGCCCCTCGGTCCTGTAAAGACCTGAGGGGCTTTCCACGTGCAAGTCCCGTAGGATTTCTTGCCGTTCTTAGTGAAGTCAGTATAGCACTAATACCGGATCTCCTGTCCCTCGCATCGCCATCCGGCCTTCGTGGCGGCATCGTGTTCCTTCAGGCTAGCCGTTAGTAAGTGCTCACCGCTGTGCGGATTGTACATCCGATAGATCGGCCTGGATCCGCCAGACACAAACGCCTGCCCTTCGTCTTTCCATCCGATGGAAAGTAATCGCGTCTTCTCGACTGGATCGGCGGTGAACAGGTGCGTCTTACCGGAATACAGCCGCCATACCGGGTCTCCATCAGTCGGCGCGATCCAGCCGACGCCTTCATACTTCCAGCCGCTATCCGCCAGATACTGAGCCTCTTTGCGGCTCTGAGTATAGAGATGGTCAGCGCCTGAATACAGCCGGTGCACGGATCCGGCTGCAGCTTCTGGAATCTTGATTGGATCTTTCTTGGGAACTGCTGCATCTGTCTTCATGAATTTAGCGACCTTATCCAGGAACGTACTCCATGAATACGGGCGACCGGATCTGAGCAGGCGCGGGCAGTCTTTTGCCATCCATTGCGCGTGCTGGAATACGTTGTGCTGCGCCGTTCCGCCGATCTGCTTCAGCAGGGAGGCGGTCAGCTCTGCCGCTCTGTCATGAGCTTTCTTGATGTCACCGCACTCACAAACTTCAATGGCAATCGTCTTGCGGTTACCAGCCCCTAGCGCACCATCACCGGCGTGCCAGCCGTTCTCATCGAGTGGGAGAAGCTGGAAGCAATCGATATCGTCGATCACAAAGTGGTAACTGGTAGACGCATTGAAGCCGCCGTTCTGCGTCATATACAGCATGTGATTTTTGGCCGATGCGCTGGATCCGGTATTGTGGATCGTCACGCCTGTTGGATCCATCGGGTAGCCAGGGCGAGCGGGCGTACCTGCCGGAATGTAGGATTTTGTAATTTCTACCATTTCATTTCCTCCATATAAAAGCGGAGCAAATTGCATAATCTGCAAATTACTCCGCCATGCTTTTATCCTGCTGTTTTCTCCAGATCGTCGATCCGGTGATTGGCCACTCTGATTTTTTCTGCCGTCACCCGCTGATCTTCCTCAAGGTGATAGACCCTCTCGATCAGCTGATTGTGTCTATCTTGCTTCTTCTCCAGTACGTCCAGGCGGTATTTCATGAGCGCCGACGTTTTACTGTTCGCGATCAGATTCACAACGATCGAAGCAATGGCCGGGATGCTGGCGGCGATGATCGCCGATGTAATTGTCGGATCCATCACTGCGTTACCTCATCTGGTACTTCCTCTTTAACCTCAGGAAGGCCGGCAATGGACGTGAGAACAGAGCAAATCCCGGCCATGATGGTGACGCTGACCAGATTCAGCCAGTCAACTTCCAGAACGCCGAACATGCCGGAACCGAGTACGGCAAGCGCCGACTGCGCCATTGTCTTGACGGCGCGCACGCCTGCGGCTTTGAACCAAAGTGTATTTTTCATTTCTGTTTCCTCTCTTTCCGTCTATCTGCGCATTGCGCACCGGACGGCAATACGTTCTGGCATAGGGCCGACCTCAACGCTGTCGACGTATCCGTCATTGCTTCCGAATGTGTAGATAGAAAGCACCCCCGACTGAAGCGGATCGATAATCGGCGAATCGCCCTGACCGAAAAGAATCTGCACACCACCCGTTTTCGTATCTTTCACGACAAAGAAAGCCGCGTATTTCATGCCGGATTTGGAGATGATATTTTGGGTAGTCATAATCTGTCCACCGCGACCTCGGAACGTAACCGGCACATCAGCTTCATACTCCGCGTTGATGGCAAAGCGGTACTCCGAATATGCGCCGTATAACGTGCCTGTGTTAGCGCCATACATATTTGCTATGTCGAAATGGTTAAATCCAATCGCCTCATTTTTGACATATTCGCTCGCCGCTTCTTCTTTCGCCAGATATGTATCTGCCGCATCCGTTTTGGCTAGATATGTATTGGCCGCATCTGCTCCGGATAAGTAATCCGCCGCTTCCAGCTGGCTTACCTTCGCGCTGAGCTGATTCAGCAAATCGTACTTTGGGTCTGTCTCCTCGATCGTGTCCGGCTCGAAGAAGTCGCCGATCTGGACTGTCATGGGCGAAAGGTGCCAGTGTTTGGAATCGCCACCGGATCCGCAAAGCTGGATCTGGCAATCACCTGGCGCAACCGCAAGACTCGCCGGAATGGTAAAGACGATTTCCAGCTTGCCGTCCTCGTCTTTCACGCTATCTGGCAGAACCGATCCACGCTGAAGGTTGACGTTTTCATATTGCATTTCCCACGTGATGGAGTTAAGGCTGATCCCCTTTGGAAGCTCGTCCACGTCTTTCTCGAGCAGGAAGCGAATGGTTCTTGTTGCGCTGTCGCCTGCTACGCCGATGACAGGCTTTTTATCTGAGCTGTCTGCGCTAACAACTTGTTTCGATTTAAAATCAGCTTGTAAAATTGTCATTTCATTCTCCTTTCATCAGAAAACCCGCCGGTGGAGGCGGGTTTTTTGTTTAATCTGGATAAGTATCTACCAATACAGGCAATGCCCAATAGAGTGTTGAATCACCTATAGTCCCCCCTGTTGCTGTTGATGTTGCAACAATTCTTACAGTGATTGTCCCGTCAAATTGAATCTTGACATGTGCCATTCCACTGCCGTCTCTTCCAAATGGAACATTTGCTGCTACAGTTGCGCTTTGAAATTTAAATCCGGTGTTATATGTGTAAGTTGTTCCCGGCGTATTTGGTTTAGAGCTTCCAAATGATATATCGCCGGTCACAACGGCGTTAGGGCCTTTACCCCAGCTCCGTATATAGACGCACGTTAAGTTGTTCGTATCATATAGAATCTTTTGATACCACCCTGTTTGAGGAGTGCGTAAGCGTTCACTTAAGATTCTTCCCTGGTTTGCAGACAACGCGCTTGTAGTGCTCGTGCTGGTCAAGTTGTTTACCACTGTCGGACTTGTTCCGTTCGATCCGTTCCGGTTCTTCAGGTAAAAGTAAGTTGTCGTTCCATCTGTTTTCGCGATAGCCACTTGAGTATGCAGGTAGTACCCGGCGGTAGGTGTAGGTAACGTCGTACTCCAGCTAGAAGAGCTTTGAGACGGCGTGGATGAGCTTGAGGATTGGTAGTACTTGACGGTTACAGAACTAATCCCGGTCCCGCTGGTCCCGGCGTCTCCCTTGAGACCTTGCGGGCCTTGCGGTCCCTGTACTCCATCTTTTCCGTCTTTCCCATCAGCACCATCTTGGATCAGTGTCGTATGATCACCGTTTTTATCTGTGATTTTCAGTGTCGATGTCTTACCCGACTTGCTAAGGCTAACAGTTGGTGAGATGCCGTCTTTTCCATTGCTCACATGGGCGGCGGACTCGTTCATGATGATCTTCACGCCGTCGCCGGTTGGCAGTTCTTCAACAGCTACTTTTGAGCGGGTAAGCGTGACCTCAGCCGTTCCTCTAAGGATGCTGCCCTGCAAAGCACTGAAGCTCAGAACATGCGATCCGATCGTCATAGCGACCGGATCCAGCTGGATCTGGTACGCAGAATCCCCTTTTGGGACTTCATTTCCGTCCAGATACCAGGTGATTTCCATGTCACTGGTTACGTCTATCGAATTTTTGCGAACGACTGCATTGAAAGTATGCGGCGTTCCGTCATCGTCCATGGCCGTTCCGTCGGCGGATGAAATGCGGCAGTCATAGATGGCGGCCTTCTCCATGGCTTCTTCTATCTGCGAAAGGATGGACTGAGAAAGTTTTGAACTCATTTCGGTGAAGTTATCGAGCTTTACGCCGG
Organism: Allobaculum sp.; assembly: GCF_047010065.1. Classification (NCBI taxonomy): domain Bacteria; kingdom Bacillati; phylum Bacillota; class Erysipelotrichia; order Erysipelotrichales; family Erysipelotrichaceae; genus Allobaculum; species Allobaculum sp. The sequence continues at coordinate 3,592 of NZ_JBKXLD010000006.1, read as the reverse complement.
TTACTTCTCCTGTGGAAACGCACTGTTCTTTTTCTGTGATGCGGCACTGGTAGTACTCGATCGGCGCATAAGCAGCGTCTTCCACGGTCAGCCAGTCCCCGACACTTCCGGGAACGGTACCCCGGATCTCATAGGAAACTTTTGGCCGGCATAGTCTGCGCAGCTCTGCAAGCGCGGACTGATAAAGCTTTTCCTGCGTATCCGCATTTGAATCTTCGAAAAAGCGGACGACATATCCGTCGGCGTAGCCTCCGTCCGGGTTCTTGGTAAGACTCGACGGGTAGCGATCCCTTGCCTGCGGACAGCACAGATCTGTACTGTTCAGAATGTAGGCATAGCCGTCTGAATCTGTCGCTGAGGTTTCCGGGGTGTATCCATTCAGCGTAACCGTTACATCCTGATCCCCTTCCCGGGATGACTTGCCTCTTGCCCGAAGACGGGAGCAGAACTCTGTGAGATCCGTTGTCTTTCGAATAGATTCCGGACCGCTCCCCCAGCGGATGATCTGGTCTGTCAGATCCGTTCCGACGCCCTTTCTGTCGCCGGCTACGCATAAGGACATCTGAATTTCTTTCAGCCCGCCGTACAGGGTAAGCAATGGGGAAAGACGGACCTCAATTCCGAAGCTGCTGGCGAGGCTGGCCATGCGCTTTAAAATGCTTTCCCGTGCATCAAATTTGAGCTTCTTTTTCACGGTTGGAATATCATTTCTGACCGTTTTTAATATGTCACGCTCAAATCCCCATGCGTCCAGGTATTCCAGAAAAGTCATGTCCGTTGATGCGTCGAACTGGTCGACCTCTTCATTCAGGAACTCGAAGCTAAGTCCCTCGGATGTAATGACCGTTTCCGTTTCGTCCCGATCCACACCGGTAATCGTGAAGTACCAGTCTGAATCCTCAAAGCGAAAGGAGACTTTCATGCCTGCTTCGATCAGATGCGCGTCTTCATGAGAGCTGTCCACGGTAAAGGTAAACGTTGATGCTCCGCCAATTGTCAGATAGCTGTGAAGGCTGTCGCTGTAATAGTGCAGCGCTTTGGGCGCATTGTTGTCCAGAATCAGGACGGGCGTCTCCTCTGAGGAAAGAATGCAGATTCTCGGTGATTTCATTACAGCCACCTCTCCTGTACGTAAATCGTTACGCTAAGGGCACCGTCAAACCAGGTAGACGGCGTGATTCGGATCTCGTTCTCTCCGGGCGGAATCTTGAAGTACTGCGATCCGATCACTTCCAGATCCGGGCGGTACTGATCGTCCAGATAGATCTTTCCCGCTTTGCCATCGATCATGATTCTCGACTGCTGCGGGAACGCGACCGGGCGGGCAGAAGAGCCGGAGATGTGATCCTTGCGGAAGCGGAAGCGGCCAAGATAGTTGCGGGTCACGGCTTCTCGATCGGGAAAATGCGCAAATGAGAAACGGATCCGATTGCAGACCGTGTCTTTAAGCGCCGGTTCTGTATGTCCGTAATAATTGCCATTGAAGAAATAGCGGAAGCGTTCACCGTCTTTATGGAAGTCGTTATTGCCGTAAAAGCCCTGCGCGAAAGGATTTCTGCTGTCACAGACAAACGAGAAGGAACGAACCAGTTTTCCGTTGATCCACACGAGGTATTCCGCCCCGTTGGAGACACTGTTTTTGTGAATGGTAAGACAGGCAATTTCTTTTTCTGTCGTCCCGTTCACGTTCACGTTCATGAACATGATTTTCTGCTCACCGCACTGAGCGGCATGAGCCGTTTCGAACCAGTGGAAAAGAGAAACATAAAAGCTGCTCGCTCCGCCAGCTCGTGGATCCTGTGTCTGCTGAGTGGAATCCCGGGGCACCTGGACTTCAACCGTTCGCCTGCACCAGTCTCCTGAAGCATGAAAATTAGCCGGTCCGAGGGCCAGCCAGTCCTGCATTTTCTGGTCTCCAGTCGTAGCCGCCGCCCGGATCCGCTTGAGCGAATGCTGCGTTTCTCCGGCTGTAGATGGCCAGTCCTTGATCACATCACTGCTTTCCAGCAGCCATTCCTGTGCGTCGTCTACATGCACACTGCCAACCGCTTCGATGCTTCCAAACTCCATACCGCCGTAGGCAGAGCTGATCCCGATGTATCCATTCGGCTTGGATCCAGAAAGTTCAAAGCGCAAAAAGGCTTCCGCATTTCCATCGTTGTGGATGGTGATCGGGCTTTTTCGTGCCGCACTGACGCTTATGCTGACCGGCTTTTCGATAAGCGCGTACTTGTAGGGATCGTGGCAAACAATCTCAATTTCCCCAGTGACACTAAGGCAGCCAGGTTCTGGATCTGTATGGTTTCGAGCTGTTCCGACGAAGTACTTATCTGCCTCGTCCGCAAAAATCACCCTGACCTCATCCGGACTGAGAATCGAATTCAGGTGATTATAACTTTCACGAAAAGTCTCCGGGCTTTCTGCAGATAAACGATATTTCACTAAAAGCGAACGGGGCGGGATAACCCGGTTCTTAAATTCAGAACCGTCGAACCCGTCCCGTTTGTTTTCGCTAATTTCTTTAGCCAAGATCTCCCGCCCGCTTACGCTGAGAGTCCGAAACCCGGGGATCTGTTCGTCTGGCCAGATCCCGTTATAACTGAATGCTTCTGGCGGAAGATGAGTTTGAGAAGCGGGCTGTGTTGTATCAATGAACGCGTACATTTTTATCCTCCTGCCATCCGGATACTTAACTTTTCACGTCGATCCAGTTCTTCCTTCATGAATGACGCGCTGCCTTTGGCGATCGTACGTCCATCCAGCTCAATGGGAACTTCGATCAGTACATTCTTTGAAGACTGCTCAAAACTTCCCGCGGGAAGTGAAAAACCGCTCATGGAAGAAATGGCTTGATCCGGAATAGAAATCATTTCCTCGGTCGCTTTAGATACCTCTCCTGCCATAGATTCGATACCAATCGCGAACCCTTCACCCACGTAGTGACCAATCTTCATGAAAACACGTGAGGGGGACTGTACTTTCGTCGCATCTCTGGCCCCCTGGCTTGCGGCATTGCCAAGCGCTGCGCCGGCCTGATAAGCAGCGTCCACCTGCGATTGAATTCCCTGTACATAGCCGACGCCGTTATAAGCGCCGTTTGAATACATGACAGAATAACCGCCTGCGGTTGCGCTGGTTGAGCTGTTTTTAACGAGAGCTCCAGCAGTCATTGCGTGGCCCGCCTGATTGCCGACTCCTTCGGCATATGAGCGTCCGTTCGCCTGTCCATTTGTGGAGAATACTGCAGTATTTTTGATCGCATTGGCACTCATATCAGCCAGGCTTTTCGATGCGGACTGGGTTTGCGATGCGTTAGAAGTCATTCCGCCAGCCACAGCCGAAGGAACTTCTGCACCCGAGTTCTCTGCGTCCACCTTCACGTTGGATAATCCGCCGGAGATTACCTGCGCAATAGCCGCGGCAGCTGCTTCCGATCCGGTCGCGCCGCCTTCGATAGCCGCGTTATAAGCCGCCATCAGATCCTGTCCGGAAATCTGGCCGATATCCGGTCGGTTCATCTGAATCGACATGCTTTCCATGTAAGTGTCAAACAATCGACGGGTATACGCGAGACTGAATATTAGATACGCTA
>NZ_JBKXLD010000005.1:0-40945 GCF_047010065.1 Allobaculum sp. | reverse complement strand
GAAAAGTAGATTTTTGAAACAGTAAATGGAACGCTCGTTTTTATCAGTTCAATGGTTGCGTTTACTATTTCAATTCATCCAATTCACCATTTTTATATGGATTTTTTTCACTCTATTCGTTTCTTTTTAAGATTCTGATTTTTTAAGACACGTTTGGACGGCTATTCCCTGTCGCCATGTGCGGATCTGAGAGTAGCTGCTATCCTCAGATTCGTAAAAAAGCAGGATACTTTCGTTTTCTGAAAGTATCCTGCCGTATTGAAAAACTAAAATCTGTTTTTGAAGCTTACCAGGCGATGATTTCCACGCCGTCATCGTGAACCGCAATCGTATGTTCCCATTGTGCTGAGAGCTTGCCGTCATCCGTATAGGAGGTCCAGTCGTTATCAGCGTCGATGAACAGACTGCATACGCCTTCATTGATCATCGGTTCAATGGTGAACACCATTCCCGGTGCAAGAATGATGCCCGTCCCGCGTGTTCCCACATGCTGGACCATCGGATCTTCATGGAAGTCGTTGCCGACTCCGTGACCGCAGTAGTCCAGAACGACGGAATAGCCGTTGGCGTGCGCGATTTCCTGAATTGCTGCGCCGACATCTCCAAGATGTCCCCACGGCTTCACGGCCGCAATGCCTGCTTCCAGACATTCTTTCGTCACATCCACCAGCTTTTTGGCTGCCGGGCTGACTTCGCCAATGCAGAACATGCGCGATGCATCCGCATAATGGCCGTTTACGATCGTCGTGCAGTCGACGTTGACAATATCGCCGTCTTCCAGAACGGTATCGTCTGGAATGCCGTGGCAAACCTGATCGTTAATCGACGTGCAGCAGCTTTTCGGAAAGCCTTCGTAGCCCAGACAGGCCGGAATGCCGCCGTGCTCGATCGTGTAGTCATGAACCATCTTGTCAATTTCGTTGGTCGTCATGCCCGCCTTGATTTTGGACTGCACCAGGTCGAGCGCGCCGTTATTGACTTTCGCCGCTTCACGGATCCACTTCAGATCTTCTTCGGACTTGATCATTTTATGCGTGGGCACCTTGCACCCTTTTTTCTTCAGGTCCATCAGTGTCCGGTCAAACGCTTCATGACACTTTTTGTATTTCTTTCCGCTTCCGCACCAGCACGGATCGTTACGCATGGTCATGTTTAGTTCCTTCTTTCTCCATCTGAACAATCAGAATTCTGTCTTTTCCATTGATATCCTTAAGGACTGTTACTTCCGCTTCCGGGAAGAACTTGGCAGCCAGCGTTTTCAGACGATCGCCCTGGTCCCAGCCCATTTCAAAGCACATCACGCCGCCCGGATTGAGCACCTGATCCGCTTTCTGGAAAATCTTCCGGTAAAAGTAAAGGCCATCTTCGCCGCCAAACAGCGCCACGTTCGGTTCATAGTCCACAACGCTGTGATCCATTTTTTCATTTTTCGGAATATAAGGCGGATTAGACACCAGAAGGTCACAGTGCATATTGCGGGAAATAAACGGATCCAGCATATCGCCCTGTACAAAAACAACCGAACCGCCTAACCGTTCATTGTTGGCGTAGGCCGTTTCGAGGGCTTCCCGGGAAATATCGGAAGCGAACACGTCGATCTGATCGTTTTCCAGGGAAAGGGTAATTCCGATGGCGCCGCTTCCGGTGGCTACATCAAACACAACAGGGTGTTCAATCTGCTCGCACAGCACATCGCACTGAATCAGAACCTGCCCGGTCAGTTCTTCTGTTTCCGGACGGGGGATCAGCACGTTTTCATTGACGGTAAAGTCGTATCCATAAAAGTTTTCATAGCCAAGGACATAGCCGAGCGGTTCGCCTTTTTCCATGCGGTGAATCCCCTCAAGATAGTCGGTCTGAATTTCCGGATCGACTTCTTCATCCATATCCATATACAGATTGATGTCCTTTTTCTGGCAGAGCTCGTTGAGCAGAAGCATCGCCGCCTGATCGGACTGACCAGCCGCTACCATGCGATCCTTGCCTTCGCTCAGAAGATCGCGGTAACGCATCATGACAGCGATTCTCCAGCCAGCTTCGCCTGCTGGTCCGCTTTCTGCAGCGCCTGCATCAGATCTTCCAGACGGCCGTCAATAATGCGGTCGAGCTGGTTTACGGTATAGCCGATGCGATGATCGGTGACACGGTTCTGCGGATAGTTGTACGTACGAATTTTTTCCGCGCGATCGCCGGTACCGATTTTGGTCTTGCGCTCTGCCTCGTTCTTTTCGTCGATGGCGCGCTGATGTTCTTCTTTGACACGTGCAGCGATCGTTGCCAGAGCCGTCGCACGGTTTTCATGCTGGGAACGGCCGTCCTGGCATTTAACGACGATGCCGGTCGGCTTATGAATAATGCGGACAGCGGAGTCCGTTTTGTTTACGTGCTGACCGCCGGCTCCGGACGCACGCATGGTCTCGATTTCCAGATCGTTCATATCGATATCGAAATCTTCTTCATCAATTTCCGGATAGCACAGAACTGTCGCGGTCGAAGTCTGAATGCGTCCCTGCGACTCAGTCTTTGGAACGCGCTGTACACGGTGCGATCCGCTCTCATATTTCAAAGTGCCATAGGCATGCTGGCCGCTGACTTTAAAAGCAATCAGAGAATAGCCGCCGGCTTCGGATTCTTCTGCATCCGTCACTTCGACTTTCCAGCCTTTGCCTTCAGCGTACTTGGCGTACATGCGGTACAGGTCACCTGCGAAAATATTGGCTTCGTCGCCGCCGGCTGCTCCGCGGATTTCCATGAATGCGTTATGAGAATCGTTCGGATCGGTCGGAACGAGCAGAAGTTCGAGGCGAGCAATATAATCGTCAATTTTCGGTTCGAGTTCCGTGATTTCCATCTGGGCCATTTCCCGGATTTCCTTATCATGTTCTTCGAGAAGCACGCGGGCGTCCTCCAGTTCCGAAACTGCTGCTTTGTATTCGTTATAGGTTTCTACAATCGGTGTCAGTTCGTTGGCTTCCCGTCCAAGTTTGGACATCTGCCGGCGATCGCTGACAACCGTTGGATCCATCATTTTTTCATTAATCTCATCCAGACGCGCTGCAAGCCTGTCGAGACGTTCTTCCATTTTTGCCATTGTTTATCTCATCCTTCCCTCTGAGTCTGTATTCTTGTTCGTATCGTTTTCATTATAGCAAACAGCTTTTCGCTCACCCTTTGTCAAGTCTTTTATGATTTTTTTGTGCCCGCTCTGAGGTTTCGGACAATTTCCCCCTGCGCCGGGCAAGGTTGAAGCCCCTATCCGTTCCGGATAGAATAATAGGTAAGCGTTATGAATATTTCACTTTCGCTCCGCAGGATATGCGGGTAAAGGAGAACCTATGAAACATAAAGTCCGCAAAGCGGTCATTCCGGCAGCAGGTTTTGGAACGCGCTTTCTCCCGGCGACCAAGGCCATCCCGAAGGAAATGCTTCCCATCGTGGATATTCCCACGATTCAGTACATTATTGAAGAGGCCGTAAATTCCGGCATCGAAGAAATCTGCCTGATTACCAATTCCTACAAGCAGAGCATTGAAAACCATTTTGACCGCTCCTTTGAACTGGAAGAAAAGCTCAAAGCCAGCAACGATCTGGAACATCTGGAAATGATCCAGAAAATTACCGATATGGTCAACATCGTATCGGTTCGTCAGAAAACGCCAAAAGGTCTTGGCCACGCCATTCTCTGTGCCAAGAGCTTTGTCGGCAATGAACCGTTCGCCGTTCTGCTCGGCGATGACATCGTCATCAATGCCGGTGGACCAGGCGCCATTCGCCAGCTCATGGACGTGTATGAAACGACCGGATGCAGCGTTGTCGGCGTTCAGCCAGTCGCTGAAGAAAATGTCTCCAAGTACGGCATTATCGACCCGCTGGAAAAAATCGAAGACGGCCTGATGACCGTTTCCACGTTCGTTGAAAAGCCCGCGCAGGAAGACGCGCCAAGCAACATGGCCATTCTTGGCCGCTACGTTCTTGGACCGGACATTTTCGAAAAGCTCGAAACCCAGGCAGCCGGCAAAGGCAACGAAATCCAGCTGACCGATGCCATTGACCGTCTGGCCAAGGAAGATACCGTCTACGCCTGCCAGTTCGACGGCAGACGCTATGACGTCGGCGATCGCAAAGGCTTCCTCCAGGCGCAGATCGAATTCGCACTCAACCGCGACGATACGCGCGAAGCCATGGAAGACATCATTGAATCGCTCGGCTATAAGAAAGTAAGCAAGTAGCATGATCACCGATACGCATTGCCATCTTACGTGTGACGAACTGTACGAAAACGCGGTGCCGCTGATCGAAAGCGCCCTGGAACAGGGCGTAGATCTGATGATGATCATGTGCACGAACCGTAAGGAATACGACCGGGCGCTTGCGCTGAAAAAACAGTATCCCGAAAATCTGAAAGTCGCCTGGGGCTTTTTCCCTGAAGACGCCAGAGAGATCACAGAAGAAGATCTCGAAGAGCTGAGAAAAGAAGCCGCCTGCGGCAATATGGATGTTCTGGGCGAAATCGGCCTGGACTATTACTGGGACATGTCGTTTAAAGAAGAACAGAAGGCCCTCTTCAAAGCTCAGCTCGATATCGCGGCCGAAACGGGGCTTCCGGTTTCCATACATATGCGGGACGCCGCAAAGGATTCCCTGGATATTCTTAAAGCCCATGCCCGTACGCCGATCATCTTCCACTGCTATTCCGGTTCAACGGAAACCATGAGAGAAGCCCTCAAACTGGATTCCATGATTTCCTTTGCGGGACCCATCACCTTTAAAAACAATAAACAGGGGCCTGCCAATGTCATCGCCTGTCCGCCCGAAAGAATTTTAAGCGAAACCGATTCGCCGTATCTCGCCCCGGTTCCGTATCGCGGCAAGCGAAATCAGCCTGCCTATGTCAAAGCGACGCTTGAAAAAATGGCTGAGTTAAAAGAAATGGATTCCGATGATCTGGCCCGACAGATCCGCGCCAACTTCCTGTCTCTTTTTCAAAACGGATCCGAATGAACGCATTCCACAGAATGCATTCCCGCGAATCGACCATCAGAAGCCGACCGTAGCCGACAGCGGATTCGATCGTAAATTCTGGAAACAAAAAACCGCCTGACGGCGGTTTTCTTTTTGTCGATTTATATCCCGCGGAAGACTGGAGAGTTCCAGAAATCCCAGACGAGCGTTTCCAATTCGATTTGGAATTAGTGACGGTTGTCGTCTTCGTGAACGAGAGCTGTCTGCAGCGCGTAGGACAGCGATTCGTTGAGCTCAACCGCTTCGATGGCAGCAGCTGCAAGCGGAGCAACGGAAAGAACTACCATTTCATCGTACAGTTTTGCGTTTTCAGTCTGATCGATGGTGTTCGTAACGATGAATTCACTCAGGCCGGAGTTTTTCAGACGTTCAATCGCCGGTCCGGAAAGTACGCCGTGTGCGCAGGCTGCGATAACTTCTTTCGCGCCTTTTTCGTAAAGCATGTTGATGCCGCTGGTCAGTGTGCCGGCGGTATCGACCATATCATCGATGACAACTGCAACTTTTCCGTCAACTTCACCAAGCAGGTTCATGGCAACCGCAACGTTTGGTTTTGGACGACGCTTGTCAATGATGGCAACCGGAGCGCCGAGGCGGTCAGCCAGACGACGGGCACGAACGGTTCCGCCGTGGTCAGGAGAAACAACGACAACATCTTCGATGTTCAGACCTGGTTTGTGTTTGAGGTATTCACTGATCAGAGACAGCGTATTGATGTCATCTGCCGGAATATCGAAATAGCCCTGAATCTGGGCAGCATGGAGATCCATGGTGATCACGCGGTTTGCACCGGCGCGTTCAAGAAGCGAAGCCACCAGTTTGGCTGTAATCGGCTGACGCGGTTTCGCCTTGCGGTCCTGTCTGGCGTAGCCAAAATACGGAATAACACAGTTGATGGAACGAGCCGAAGCACGCTTGCAGGCATCGATACCGATCAGAAGCTCCATAAGATTGGCGTTTACCGGGCGATTGGTACTCTGTACAAAGAATACGTCTTTTCCACGTACAGACTCACCGAGTTCAACAAGAATTTCTCCATCAGCAAAATGATGAACATCACATTTTCCAAGGGGGATTTCAAGAATCTCACAGATTTCTCTGGCCAGATTGCGGCTGCTGGTCAGCGCGAATACAACGGTTGAATTTTTAAGCTCATCTTTGTTTAACATGCTTGCGTACCTGTTCCTTCCTCATTTCCTGCGGGTTCCTCATCCAGGGCATTTGAAATCATTTCGTTCTGGACTTTGCACATCTGCAGGCGGACACCATCACCGATGACACTGTCTTTAATCCAGGTCTGGGGGAAAATTTCGACATAATTGCCCAGCGCCGTTTTGCCAAGGATTTCCGTATCCGGATAAATCACGGTATCGTGACCGATTTTCACATCCTGGCCGATAACCGTTCGCTGCGGATCTACAATTTGCACGCCGGCTAACATATGTCTGCGGTTAATTCTGTCTTTCATCCAGCGATATACATCGTACAGTTCGCTGACGGTATTAATGCCCGCCATCTCATCCGGATCCGAAGCGGCAATGGCATCCACGTGCTTGCCTTTTTCATTGAGAATTCGAACCAGATCCGTCAGATAGTATTCATTCTGGGCATTATCGGTTGTCAGCTCGCTGAGCGCATCAAAAAGATCTCGGTTGTTAAAGCAGTAAACGCCCGCGTTGATCTCTCGGATTTCTTTCTGCTCGGGAGTGCAGTCGCGAGCTTCGACGATCTCTTTTACCGCACCGGTTTCATTGCGGACAACTCTTCCGTAATTTCCGCCCTCTTCCAGTATGGCACTCAGAAGAACAAGAGCCTTTCCCTGTGCTTGGTCATAAAGCATTTCGAGGGTTTCCGGCTGGAGACAGGGGACATCTCCATTCATGACGAGCGTATAGCCGTCTTCGTCCTTGAGGGCCGAAACCTGCATGACCGCATGTCCGGTTCCGAGCTGCTCCTTCTGCAGCGCAAACTCTTCTTCGGGGAAAGCGTCCATTAAGGACTGTGCCTGATAGCCGGCAACAATGACAATCCTCTCTGCGCCTGCTTTTTTCAGCGCGCCAAGAGGATAAGCCAGAATCGGTCGGTCAATCAGATCATGCATTACTTTGTTTTTTTCCGACTTCATCCGGGTTCCTTTGCCGGCAGCCAGAATAATCGCATTCCGTTTTGTCATGGGACCACCTTTCGCAGGTATTCTAACACATCCCCGACATTCCTCCTCTTTGTTCAGGTTTTTTAGACAAAATCAAAAATGGCTTTTGATAAAACAGCAGATTCTCCTCAAAGCGTCTTCAAAAGGACCATGTCTGCGGCATGCCGGCATGGAAAAAGCCGGAAAAGCGATGACAATTTCGCTTTTTCCGGCTTTTCAAACGGTTCTGGAGCCGATCCGACGGACTTTCTTTTTCCGTCCGAACCGATCGCATTAATCAATGGAATCGTATTCGCTCTGCAGCTCGTTGATCTTGTTGTTCTTGTTATTGATTTCGGTTTCTACCGGGGAAGCTTCTGCCACAATCGCCTGCCAGTCGTTGTAGGCCGAATCCATTGCGGACTTCGCATCCGATTCGGAGCGCTGGGCATCGATCAGCGTATTGGTCGCGGAAGAAAGCTGGCTGTTGAGCGAATTGACGCTGTCGAGATCTTTCTGAAGGCTATTGATCTGCGACTGCAGCTGCTCTTTGTCCGCACCTGAACCGCCAGTATCCGATCCGTCGCCGGCATTAATGGCGTTGATCTGATCCTGGAGATCCTTGATCTGAGCACGAATACTGTCCGCGCTTGGATAGCTGTTCAGATCGTCCTGAATCTGATTGACTTTGCTCTGGGCTGTGTTTGTGGCCTGAACTGCCTGATCGTACGCATTCTTTTTGGAGTTGTACGTGTTTTCCGCATCGTTCTTTCGCTTATTGATACCGTCCAGCTTGCCCTGCAGAACCGCCACGTCGCCGCTGAGCGACTCGATTTCATCGCGGAGTTCCGCTTTTCGTTCCGCGTTTTTCACATCGGAGTTGGAAGAAGAAGGCTTCTGCTGAGCGCCGGCTTCAGCAAGCAGTTCATCAAACGTCTTGGACGTTCTCGCCAGCAGCTGTTCATTGATTTTTCGCTTTTCATCTTCGGAAAGCTTGTCATACACGGAACGGAAATCCAGAACCTGCTGCTTGTTGTCATCGGTAAGGCCGTTAAAGCTTTCTGCCCAGCTAAGGAGGTCGTTGTAGCCTTTGCTGGTCTGGGTCTGCGCGCCGGAGTTCATAAAATGAACCGCCATGTAGCCGCCGACCGAAACCACAGCGATCGCCAGCGCGATACCAGCAATAATGCCGACGGTCCTCATATTGTTTTTCGATTTTTTACGTGAATGCGAAGAGCGGGAAGGCGCCGGACGCGAAGAGCCGCGGGAATCGTGGTGACGGACTCTTACATGACGGTCTTCTTCATCGTAGTCGTCATAATCGTCCTCTTCGTCGTCGTACGAATCGTCATAGTCGTCGTAATCGTCGTCTTCGTCCTCGCGTACGTATTCCCGGTGAAGGAGCGGTTCATCTTTTTCCAGCAGACCGGCGATTTCATCGCTGTGCATCGTTACCGGTTTGGTCTGACCGATTTCGTCTTCTTCTGCCGGCGCAGCGCCGTTAAACACGCGCGTCTGCTCGCCCGGCTGAGCCGGAGCGCTCTGCGGCGCGCCAAACTCGCGGGTCATCCCCGCATTCTGGGCATACTGGTCTTCCGCCGAAGGGGCGGTTTCTTCTTTGGACGCAAAAAACGAATCGGATCCGTTTGGCGCACTGCCAGGCTTTTCTGTATAGATCACCTGGGGCGTTCCATTTTTCGCCGCTTCGTTTTCCGAACGCGCTTTATTGCGTGCGGCCGACGAATACGTCTGCTGGAACTGTTCCGATGTTTCTCTTGCCCGCTGAATGCGTTCAATCCGTTCTTTGTTCCGCGCAAAATCATCCATCTTTTTTTCAATTTCTTCGTTTCCGCTCAATGAATCCAGCAGGGAATCAAAATTATCATCACGGTTCTGATCGCTCATTGAAAAACCCCCCTTTATATTCCGGGTGCATGATCCGACAGCCGGTCTGCACGCCTTTGTTCTGTATCTTCTATGAAATCGATGTGTTCGAAATACGGAAAGGCTTTCGCGCTCTCCTGACTCTGTATACAGGTACCCCTTTTAGTTTATTGTACTGAATTTGCGCCTTTATCCTGCCGTTCAACCCTAAAGAAAAATCATTGTGGGTTATTCGCTTTCTTTTAGAATGTCGACCCGGATTTTGGCGGCAGAGGCTTTCTTTATAATGCCTGATTCTTTCTTCGGCTTCTCTAAAAGTTCTGCTAACATTTGCCTTCCCCCTGCATAAATCTCGGAAAAACGGATAGAAACGATGCCCGATTTGGATGAAAAACCGATTAAAGACGAAGTACAGACGATCGTATTATCATTTCCTTTTTGCATTTTGTTTACGCCTGCCCGTCAAAAAAGCCGGATCTGCGTCCGGCTTTTCTGTACGATCGCCACTTCTGAGTCCTGTCGGATGCGCTATTGAGCGGATGCTCCGATTGATCGTTTATCCCGCTGCTCGATCTGTCATCCTGTCTTTTTCCCTTCACCTTTTAAGACAGCGCTTCAGATGCTTTCGGTCGGCATCTTCTTTCTTCTGCATCAGGATCCAGATTTCCCGGCAGTCGTTATCTTCGAGGATTTCCTCGATTTGCGCATACGAAAGTCCCGTATAGCTTAAGGCTGTATAGAAAGTCGAAGGCCGCTTTCGTCGGCCTGTCTTTAACCGGCGCTTTTGCGCCAGCCGGTTCTGCCACAACAGCGCGCGCCGTCCAAAAAACGCTTCAAAAACCTGCGTGGAACACGCTTCTGCCTCAGCCACGCGAACCGGACGCCGGCAAAGCGCAGAAAGTTCGTCTTCGTGGCCATCGAGAAAACCGGAGGCGGCTTCCAGATCGCCGTTTTGCAAAATTCTTCGCAGAATGCGGTCGCATTCGCTGTTTCGATAGTACAAAATGCGCAGACGGCGCCCTTTTTTACGGATATCGATATTGGCCGTTTCCCGTAAAGCCGCGCACTGCGGGCAGAGCGCATCCGGTCCTCTTAAAAGAAACGGGAGCGTTTCGCAGCCGGAAAATTCTGATCCGCACCAGAGACAGAATTCATGTAGCGCAGCTGGCGAATGCAGGCATCGAGCGCTCTGGAGGGCGATTCGATTAAGGCGATTCCTTCGCCGGAGGGATCTTTGAAGCTTCTCCCGGCGCGCCCGAAGATCTGAATCAGAGAGGCGCTGGTGAACACCGGATGATCGGCCCGGTACACCGCGACCTGGACGGAGGGAACGGTGATTCCCCGTTCGAGAAGAGTTGTACATATGAGAACCATCGTCTTTCGGGCATGAAATTCAGCCATGACTTCATCTTTGTTTTTCGTTTTGGAATGAATAACAGAGCAGGGAAAAAACAGACGGATGACCGGCTTCATCCAGCGGGTATCCGCAATACGGGGGACAAAAAGCAGAACCTGCTTGCCGTTTTGAATGTACCGGCGGCAGTACGCGATTAAAATCAGCACCTGCTTCAGCTTCGATCCTCGTTTCACGACAGGAACGCAAAGCGGATGACGATGGGGCCGCAAGAAGAGATTGACCATTTCCATCTCACCCCGTTCGATGGCTTCCAGACTTTTCGCGTCCGGTGTGGCTGACAGCAGCATGCGCTGCCCGATACAGCTTTGGAGGGCGATCGCTTCCAGCACTTCGTTTCCTGCATACGGAAACGCGTCGAGTTCATCCAGAATGAGCAGATCGAAGCTGTAGGGGAAACGGTAAAGCTGATGCGTCGTGCACACGATCAGATCGCCGTCCGTTTCATCAGTAAAGCCCTCGCAGATCTGAACGATGTGCAGCTCCGGAAAGTTTTTGCGAAGCCGTTCGGCGATTTCCATCACCACCTGACGGCGGGAAATCGCAAAGCACACTTTCTTGCCCTGGGCCAGATACGCGCAGATGCTTTCAAGCGTCAGTTCCGTTTTTCCGCATCCAGCTGCCGCGTACACGAGCAGATCCCGATGGCTCTGCAAAATGGAAAGCGATCGGGCGGATGCTTCTTTCTGCAGCGGCGTCAGTTCAAATTCCAGAACCGGCTTTCCTTTCCACACACGATGGGACAGACTGGGCGCCTGTGGTTTCTGTCCGGCTTTCAGCGCGCCAAAATCCAGACATTTGCGGCAGTACCAGAAACCGTCATGGAAAAAGAAAAGCTTCGGATCCCGGTTGTGGCAGCGCAGACATTCCCGTCTGGGACTTTCTTCCTTCTTTGAAATCCGCTGAGCGGAATGCGTCGTCTGATTTTTGAATGGGTCATTTTCCATATTCTGTTTCCGCCTTTTCCAGTACTGCCAGTCGAACGGTCCGTCCGAGGACTGGATCTCCTGCTGTCTGGATATACGAAAGAAAGTCATCCGAATAAAGACGAGAACAAAGACCAAAGAAAACGCAGGCAAAAGAAAGCACAGACAAAAGAAAAACGGAAAAAGAACCGCGCTAAACTTCATCGACACATAATAAAAAAGCGCTCGTTATGAGCGCCTTGTGTGCAAAATGATCCTGAAACAGCGTTAAGCTTATTTCTTGTCGTTGCGTCCGTATTTTCTGTTGAACTTTTCAATACGTCCCTGGGCAGCCGCGAAACGCTGACGGCCTGTGTAGAACGGATGGCAGTTGCTGCAGGTATCTACGCGAAGGGTGTCACCTTTGATGGTGGAGCCGCTTTCGAATGTGTTACCGCAGGAAGAGCATACAACAGTTACGGTATGGTAATCAGGATGGATTCCCTTTTTCATCGCCATATCCTCCTTCCGCCTTAAATCAGGTGCTGATTTAAAGTAAGTGCCTATGCATTATAGCAATCCCCAATTTCCATCGCAACCCGGAAAACAATTTCTCTTTTTTTCCGTCATTATGCCGTATTTATCCCGTTTTTTTTGGTTTGTATAGAAGACCTGCGTGAAAAAAACACAGCCGGTCAGTTGGTGTCAGATGTGATTCGAATGGCAATATGCGACAATTGGAAAGACATACCGGACATAATGAATGTCCAGTTCATACAGAATTTCTTCCGCTCCATTAAGCGCAGACCCTTCTGTCTAACCGGTTTATTCCCTGCCCTGCTTCTTTATTTTCCATGAAGAAGGCGGCAGTCAAATATAAGGAGAGTATTCATGAACCCGTTATCGCATTCCCATTATGACTATCTGATTGTCGGCGCCGGCCTGTACGGTGCTGTATTTGCCCGCCAGGCTTACGATGCCGGCAAGAAGGTTCTCGTTCTCGAACGTCGTCCTCATATTGCCGGAAACGTGTATACCCGTCTTGACCATAACATTCATGTCCACGAATACGGTGCACACATTTTCCATACGGACAATGAAGAAGTCTGGAACTACATCAATCGCTTTGCCCGCTTCAGCCGCTACACCCACAGCGTCATCGCCAACTTTAAAGGCGAGATGTATTCCCTGCCTTTCAATATGTATACCTTCAATAAAATGTGGGACGTCCGCACCCCGAAGGAAGCCAGAGCCATGATCGAAAAGCAGCGTCAGGAAATCACCGGCGAACCGAAAAACCTGGAAGAGCAGGCGATTTCTCTGGTCGGACGCGATGTCTTTGAAAAACTCGTAAAAGGCTACACGGAAAAACAGTGGGGCCGCGACTGCAAAGATCTGCCGCCCTTTATCATCCGCCGTCTTCCGGTACGTCTGACGTATGACAACAGATATTTCAATGCGCTCTATCAGGGCATTCCGCAGGGCGGCTATACCGATCTTGTCGGACGCATGCTCGAAGGCGTGGACGTGCTCACGAATACCGATTATCTGAAGGCCCGTGAAAAATGGGACGCGCTTGCCGATCGGATTGTTTACACCGGTGCGATTGATGAATTTTTCGATTATTCCCTCGGCCATCTCGAATACCGTTCCGTCCGTTTTGAAATGGAAACGCTCGATGAACCGGATTTTCAGGGAACTTCGGTTGTGAACTACACCGATCGCGAAACGCCTTTTACCCGCATTCTCGAATTCAAGCATTTCGAAGATCTCGGCAGCGATTGCACCATCATCGCCCGCGAGTATTCCAGCGAATGGAAGCCAGGTGATGAACCGTACTACCCCATCAATGATGAAAAGAACGGTACGCTCTATGCCCGCTACAAAGAACTGGCGAATACGCGCAAGAATGTTCTTTTTGGCGGCCGTCTTGGCGAATACCGTTACTACGACATGGACGGTGTTATTGCCTCTGCTCTGGATGCAGCCAGAAAGGAACTGGCTTAATTTTCAGATCTTCAAACTTTCCAGACTCTGTATATGGCTTTGCCTGCACAGAGTCCATTTTTCTGGAACGCAAGTAATTATTTCGATCTCAGGTTTGAACTGGAGAATCAGGATCTGTTTGCGCGCGCGCCGACAGATCACTAGTATGAAACTATGAACCAGCTTGAAAAAATCAAAGGTCATCTGCTTACCATTAACGATCATAAGCTTCGGGTCATGGAACTGTGTTTTCGCTGCGGCCTGTATAAACAGGGCCTGCTTCATGATCTGTCCAAATACACTCCCGTCGAACTCAAAACCGGCTTTCGCTATTACCAGGGCTACCGCTCCCCAATCAATGCCCAGAAGGAAACAGAAGGCTATTCCTTTTCCTGGCTCCATCACAAGGGAAGAAATCCGCATCACTGGGAATTCTGGATGGATAACGGACCGCACGGAATGGTTCCTCGCGCGATGGAATTTAACTACGTTGTCGAGATGTTCTGCGATCGCGCAGCCGCTTCCCAGACGTATCTCAAGGATAAGTATCGCGACGACAGTCCCCTGCAGTATTTTGAAAACAATCTTTCCAGCACAGTTTTTCATCCCGACACCGAACGCCAGATCCGATATCTTCTGACCTATCTGGCCGAACACGGCATGGATAAAACGATTTTGCGCATCCGCTTTTTACTGAACCGCTGGCGCCATACTGGCGATCCCGGAATCTGAGTTTTCCGTAATTTTCAGGCTAGCAATTAAGGAATCAGTTCTTGTTGTCCTGAAGCCGGAAACTTCCGGATGTTCGCATTCCGTATCAAACAAAACCAGCTGACGCAGCTTCAAAATGCGCCAGCCGGTTTGCTTTCCAGGAATCGATTTTCGGTTATTCAAAATCAGTCCTGTTCTTTGGTCCTGCGATCCGCTTTTTCAACCGGAACAATTTCATCAGCAACCGCATGCTGGAAAGCCAGATCGTGTTCAACCAGCAGCATCGCTGGGTGATATTCCTGAATCAGCGCTTCGATCTGCTCGCGCGATTCAATATCGATATAGTTGAGCGGTTCATCCCATATGTAGAGATGCGCGCTTTCGCACAGACTGCGGGCAATCAGCACTTTCTTCTTCTGCCCCGCTGAGAAATCTTCCATGCGTACTTCAAACTGAGTCCGGTCAAATCCGAGCTTGCGCAGGATGGATTTAAACAGACTTTCGTCAATTTTCGATTCTTCCGCAAATTCGCGCAGCGTTCCCTTTAAAAAGGAAGAATCCTGCGGAACCCAGGAAATGATCAGACGAGAAGGACTGAACAGCTCGCCCGTATACGTAACTCCTCCTTCGCGGATCAGTTTGAGAAGGGTAGATTTGCCTGAACCGTTCGAGCCGTCGAGTACAATGCGGTCGCCTTCATGAAGGGTAAAGCTGACCGGCTTGTTGACGGGTCGGGAATCATAAAAGCAGACCACATCATGCGCCGAAATCAGGGTGCCATGCAAATCGTTCCTTGGCGAAAGACGAAGCGATTCGCTCTCTTCAAAATCCTGAAGCAGAGCGGATTTTTCTTCGATGGCTTTCTGGCGGCGGCGTTCAATCGATTTCGAACGCTTCATCATCTTGGCTGCCCGATGACCGATAAAGCCGCGGTCAACTGGAGCGTTTCCGTATTTGGACGCTTCAATGCGACCTGACCAGTCGGCGCTTTGCCGACTGCTTTTCTGCATGGCGGAAATTTCTTTTTTCAGACGGGTGTTGCGGGCATCTTCCGTATTCTGCCGGCTGATGAAATCGGATTTCCAGCTTGAATAGCTTCCTTTGACCAGTTCTACGCTCGACCGGTTGATGGCCAGCACATGATCCGTACAGCCATCGAGCAGTACACGGTCATGACTGACCAGAATAAAGCCATGCTTATCGTGCAGATAGGCAGAAAGAACCTGACGGCCGACGGTATCCAGGTGGTTGGCCGGTTCATCAATCAGAAGACACTTTCCTTCGTTTAAAAAGAGAGCCGCAAGCTGTACTTTTGTTTTCTCGCCATAGGAAAGGGTCGAGTAAATCCTCCACAAAATATCTTCATCCAGCTTGAGGGCATTCAGCTCCCGGACAAATTCCCACTGCTGTGGCTGCGGGGCAATTTCCTGCAGCACATCCGCGACCAGCTGTTCTTCTTCCGATACTGGACACGGAAAGTACGCAAATTCCACGGGGGAAGAAATGGTACCGGATCCGTGCAGTTCTCCCAGCAAAAGTCTCAACAGTGTCGTTTTTCCCCGGCCGTTTCGTGCACAAAGCGCCAGGTTCCAGCGGGGATCAAGATCCGCATTGAAATGTTCAAATACCGGTTCAGCCCCATTTTCATAGCTGAACGTCAAATCACGAATCTGAATCATAGACATATGCATTCCTCCTTAAACTTTTACACAGGCGAATTTGAAACATTCCGAACTCGCAAAAAGACCGCAGGAAATCTCCCGCGGTCTTGCAAGTCATAAAAAAGAATTCATAGTCTGCCTGTTCAAAAAAAACAGGCAATTCAAATATTTAGACCGGACAGTGGATGGTTTCCTGCTTCCAGGCACAGTCCGATACAAAATGTCATTGCGCCATCCGGCCATGACAAAACAGATCAGGAACATGCTTGGATTAACGTACTTTGCAGGAAATAGAATTCATCCTCTCACCAGGCCTTTCTGTCTGTTCATACCGAGTTAACCACAGTCGAAAACAGATTTCTACCCGCATGTCGTAAAAAAGAAGGGAAAACGGAAGAAAACGAGAAAGCTCTGACCGGATCTGGAGGTTTTCCAGTCGGTCAGAGCTTTCTTTTCTGGTTTTTTGTTTTCAATTTTTCTCGGGAATTACTCTTCTTCGGTTTCGGTCAGCGAAAGAAGTTCAAGAATCCGGGTCAGATCGTTATTGTCTTCGAAATGAATATCAATGGAATGGGCGCGGATTTTTACCGAAGTCTGGAAGTAGCCTTCCAGCTGATTTGCGGCTTCCTGAATAAAGAGACTTTCCTTGTGGGCTTTCTCTTTTTCTTCTTTTGTTTCTTCCCCGTCTGGATCCAGATCCGCATTTTTTCTTTCGTGAGCGTCTTTCTGCTCGATGACCTGACGGACTTTGGATTCCATCGTACGAACGGACCAGCCCTGTTCAAACGCATCGTGCGCGAGCCGGGTCATTTTGCTTTTTTCCTTTAAGGGAAGGAGGGCGCGGACATGACCCATGGACAGCTTTTTGTCGACGACCATCTGAGACACTTCGTCCGGGAGTTTAAGCAGACGCAGCAGATTGGCAATATGTTCACGGCTTTTGCCGACACGGGCAGCCAGCTGTTCCTGGGTGTAATGCAGACTTTTGATCAGCTGATCATAGGCTTTGGCTTCTTCAATGACATTCAGGTTTTCGCGCTGAATGTTTTCCAGCAGCGAAATTTCCATCATCTGCTGATCATCGAAATCCACAATAATGGCCGGAATCGTCTCCTGATTGGCCAGACGGCTGGCGCGCAAACGGCGTTCACCGGCGATCAGTTCGTAGCCCGAAATGCTTTTCTTGACCAGAACCGGCGTGAAAACGCCGTGTTCGGCAATGGAAGCAGCCAGTTCTTCGAGCGCGGTCTGATCAAAGACTTTTCGCGGCTGATATGGATTGGGGCGAATCTGACTGAGCGGAAGGCGGAGCGGTTCGCTGACCTGGGCGGCCGGCTGATTCTGTCCGTTCTGGATGTCGTCGAGCATCTGCGTGATATCGCCGCCGAAAATCGAAGAGAGGCCTTTGCCGAGATGACTGCTGTCTTTACTCATGCTTCATCTACCTCTTCAATGTGCAGCATTTCGCGGGTCAGAGCCGCATAGGCTTTGGCCCCCTTGCACTTTGTATCGTATTCGAAAATGGATACGCCACGGCTGGGCGCTTCGGAAAGCTTAACGTTGCGGGGAATGGAATTCTGATAGACCAGACGGCCGAACGTCTGGCGAACTTCCTGAGAAACATCGACCGAAAGGCGGGTACGGTAGTCAAACATCGTCATCAGAATGCCTTCAATGCTCAGATTGGGGTTGCTAGTCTTCTGAACCAGGCGGATCGTCAGCAGCAGCTGCGTCACCCCTTCCAGCGCGTAGTATTCGCACTGTACCGGAATCAGAACGCTGTCGGCCGCCGTCAGGGCGTTCGTATTGAGAAGGCCGAGTGAAGGCGGACAGTCGATGATGATGAAATCGTAGTCGTCGCGCAGCGGATCCAGAACGTTTTTCAGCAGCTGTTCCTTTCCGGTTTTCAGTCGATCCATGACCAGATCGGCACCGGCCAGCGAAATGTTGGCCGGAAGGATATCGATATTCGTCTTTTCGCCATGCACGATCGCATCGCGAACGGGATATTCTTCAAGCAGGACGTTGTAAATGGTCGGCTGCTGATTGGACTTCACCGCATTGAGCCCCTGCGAGGCGTTTCCCTGCGAATCGAAATCCACCAGCAGGACGTCCAAGCCCAGATAGGACAGGGCGCTGGACAGATTGATGGCGGTCGTCGTTTTTCCGACACCGCCTTTCTGATTGGAAATTGCGATAATTTTAGCCATTCGTCACCTCGAGCGGTTTTTTCTTAATCGTTCCGTACGGACGGGGATATTTTGCGGGAACTTTTCCCGTCTTTTTAAAATAAAAATTGATGCGGGTTCCTTCATCGTTGCCCAGTTCAAATTCTTCTTCATGGTCGAGCACAACCGGCAGCGCCTTTAAAGCCGGAGCCGCATTTTTGAGCTCTTCTTTTCCATTTGCGCCTTTGAGCGCGATAAAGGTACCGGAATCGTTCACCAGCGGGACGCAGAGCTCGAGCAGAATCGAAAGACGCGCGACGGCACGTGCCGAAACCGCGTCAAACTGTTCGCGATGCTCCTTCACAAAGTCTTCGGCCCGCGCGTTGACGATTTCTACGTTATCCAGATGAAGCTGGTTTTTGACTTCATTCAGAAAACGGCAGCGCTTGGCGAGCGGTTCCACTAAAACAAAAGAACGATTCGGCCAGGCAATGGCTAAAGGAATGCCGGGGAAGCCGGCACCGGAACCGACGTCGCAGAGCGTCTGGAACGATGTATGTAAAAACGGGACAACGGAGTCGTAAAAATGCTTCTGCCAGATTTCACTGTCATCGGTAATGGCAGTCAGATTCATTTTCTGATTCCACTCCTGAATCAGGTGAAGATACGTTTCAAATTGACCGAGCTGTTCTGCGGACAGATTCAGTCCTTTGGCAGCCAGTTCGTTTTTAAAAGAGTCTTTATTCATAAATTCAGTATACCCATCCGGATTAGGCCGGGCAATCTGGGCCCCTGACGGAGAACAAAGCCCGTTTTTCCAGAGCCGGCCGGTCAGGAAAATATACGAGATTTGCCGCCGAGAGGCAAACCGCAGGAGACTATCCTTGTACAGGAGGCTTTTTATTCGCAAACAAAGCGGACTTTTAGGCCATAATCCTTACGGTTTTTGTCACCGCTTTCAAAATTTAATCTATTAAAATACGGTTTAGTTATCGTCATTTTCTCGGTTTGTGCTCAGAATTTGCTTATTTATTTTTCTTAATTTTTTTCCTAAAGCGTTACATTTTACTTTTCAAGTATAATAACTACGCATTCACCTGCTTGGAAGATGCAAAACGCTGCAGGCAAAGAACAGGCGCCCATTTTTCTCATATCTTACAATTCCTGTTTCCCTGCATCCCTCAATTTTATAGAGACAGACAGTTAAGGAGGCGAAAGCAGATATGTCAGATCCAGTAAAAAACAATTCTTCGAATCGGGAAAAAAGCGGTGCCGAATCCGCACGTACCAGAAGTACGAACGAGAACTCCGCAGGGAAAATGCCCCGCAAGCGGAAAAAGCATTCTCTCAGTT
This sequence comes from Allobaculum sp., assembly GCF_047010065.1. Classification (NCBI taxonomy): domain Bacteria; kingdom Bacillati; phylum Bacillota; class Erysipelotrichia; order Erysipelotrichales; family Erysipelotrichaceae; genus Allobaculum; species Allobaculum sp. Next base: position 21,710 of record NZ_JBKXLD010000005.1, on the reverse strand, counting down.
TTAACGCCGTTCTCATGCTGGTCATTCTGGCTGTCGGACTGGTCGCAGGCGTCGGCCTTACGAAATTTTTTCAGGTTACAGACCGGTACGAGCAGAAGTCGACAACCCTTTCCAATGTTTTCGCAGAGTCCAACGACATCGTGACCTGCTACAACTACTACACCGGCATTGGAAAAATTGAAGGGTCCAAGCAGTTTCAGGAATGGAACATCCCCTTTACCGGAAAACGGCTGCTCTATACGTTCCAGGGAAAAGCCCTGCTTGGCATCAACGGAAAGAAGATTGAAGTCGACACGGACGAAGAAAACAAAATCATTCATGTGCACTGCCCGGCCATTCAGATTCTTTCCAACGAAATCGATCCAGGATCGATCGAAGTGTATGACGCGAGCAACAACATCTTCAATCCGCTGACCGCTGAAGAAATCTATGACAATCTTGAAGTGGAAAAGTCAAAGCAGGAAGAAGAAATGCTTTCCAACGGAGCCATTGAAGCCGCGGAAAGCAACGCCAAATCCGCGCTGACCGATATTCTCCGGCTTTCCGGAAAAGTAGACGGCTATACGATTGAAGTCACCGTAGAACCGACCGATCTGCTCACCGACCGCAGCGACATTCTTACCGACAGCGGCGAGAAGAGCTTTCCAAAAGACGCAGACGAAGCCAACTCGATCTTAGAATCGGCAGCCAGATAGATCCGCAAAAACCGGAGGCTCTTACAGAAAGCCGCACCGGCTTTGCTTATTAAAACAGGAAACATAAAGAACGGAGCTGTTCTTCTCAGGTGGAAGAGCAGCTCCGTTTATTTATCTGATCTGTATGTTTTCTTCGAATGCCGGTCTGATTTACTCTTGTCGGCAGGCGAAGGTCGGAAGAGTTCGAGAAGACTATTCTTCTTCCGATTCTGTTTCTTCGACGACTTCTTCTTCTGTTTCGTCATCGTCAGCCGGAACGAAGTCTTCTTCGTCCTCAACGCTGAGCGAATCTGTATCCACAACCGTCGATGCTACGGTCTGACGCGTACGCAGGTCCCATGTGTTTTTCGGCAGGGAAGCGAAGCGGCCGTCAATGGACAGGTCGCTGTAAAACTGTGCGATGTTGTCATCGGCCTGAGAAGGGGTAAATCCCATTCTCTCTTCTACGATGTGCCAGAGGTCCATGAACTGCATGGGCTTCTTTTCATCGGTTAAAATGTCGAACGCGTTATCGATCATAGATTTTTTCATACGATTATCTCCTCGTGATCACAAATTACATGGATTCAGGTGCGGATACACCAATCAGACTCAGAGCGTCGGCCAGCACAATGCGGGTTGCCTGCAGCAGACCAAGACGCTGAGCGCTGAGTTCGTGGTTAGACGGGTCGTTGACTTTGCATGCGGAATAAAAGCTGTGGAACTTCGAAGCGAGGTTCTGAATATAATGCGAAATCTTGTGAACCTGTCGGGTGCGAGCGGTCTGTTCGATGACGTTCGGATACTGAGCCAGAGTTTTGAGAAGATCAATTTCCTTCTCGTGAACGAGGCCTTCATAAGACTGTACGGTCGGATAGTTTTCACTCTGAGCGGCTTTCAGAATCGAACAGATTCGTGCATGCGCGTACTGCGCATAGTAAACCGGGTTTTCGTTGGACTGAGCAACGGCGAGATCCAGGTCGAAGTCGAGATGACTGTCGAGGGCTCTGCTGCTGAAAATGTAGCGGGCTGCGTCCACGCCAACCAGATCGACGAGGTCCATGATCGTCCAGGCATTTCCTAAACGCTTGGACATCTTGACTTCTTCTCCGTTGCGGACCAGACGAACCATCTGAATGATATCCACATCCAGTTTATCCGGGTCATTTCCCATAGCGGCCATGGATGCCTTTAAACGAGGAATATAGCCGTGATGGTCGGCACCAAAGAAATCGACCAGCTTGTCAAAGCCGCGTTCGCACTTGTCGTTATGGTAGGCGATATCCGGAACCAGATACGTCAGCGAACCATCCTGCTTGCGCAGAACACGGTCTTTGTCGTCGCCAAAGTCCGTTGTGCGAAACCAGAGTGCCCCGTCTTGCTCATAGGTATAACCGTTTCGCTCCAGAATCTCAAGAGCCGTGTCCACTTTTCCAGCGTCGCGTAAAGCCTGTTCGGAAGTCCATACATCGAAGTGAACACGGAAGCGGTCCAGGTCATGACGGATCTTGTCCAGCTCGTAGGCAATTCCCTCTTTTCTGAAGAAATCGAGGGTTTCCTTCGTCGGTTCGAGATAGACATTCGGGTGCTCGCGGGCAATTTCTTCGGCTTTGACTTTAACGTCTTCGCCCATGTAGCCGTCCTGACCGATTTCGGCTTCCTGGCCATGCGCCTGCGCATAGCGGGCCCATAAGGACTGCGCCAGATTGGCAATCTGGTTTCCTGCGTCATTGACATAGTATTCGCGGGTTACGTCATAGCCGGCTTTCTTCATAACGCGCGAAGCGGAATCGCCCCACGCCGCGCCGCGGGCATGACCAAGGTGCAGATCGCCGGTCGGGTTGGCGGAAACGTATTCGAGATTCACGCGGATGCCGTTGGGTTCAAACTGTCCGTATTCCGATTCCTTTTCCAGAATCGTCGGGATGACGCGGGAATACTGATCTTTTTTCATCGTGAAGTTGATGAAGCCGGGTCCGGCAATTTCGGCGCTTTCGATGGAATCGTCATCGAGCGCAGCAACCAGTTCCTGCGCAATAATCAGCGGCTTTTTGCGGAGGGTACGCGCCAGCTTCATCGCCAGGTTTGTCGCATACTCGCCCTGTTCTTTTCGTTTGGGAATTTCAATGGTAATTTCCCCGGGCTCCAGGCTCAGATCCCAGGCTTTTTTTGCGGCGGACGCCAGAGCGTTGGCCAGCTGCAGATCCATAGCAGACATATTGTTCACTCCTTCATGCCAGTTTTATGTCATCCGGTCCGCCCTGAGGGGGCAGCCGGTTCGTGTTCGATAAAACAGAAGTCTTCGCTTTGCAGTTCAAACTGAAATTCAGCTTCTTCTTCAATTTTGTAGCTCACCAGAATCCGATGCGGTTCGCGGACAATGCGCACATCGCTCAAGACGGCTTCCAGTTCGCCGAATTCGCTGAAAATTCGCACCCGGCCCTTGCCGGAATCAAACAGGGAAAGCACGCTCAGCGCTTCCTGCTGATTTTCAATCACAATGCCTTTCGGAAGAATTTTCCAGACGCAGTGACAGTCCTCGGCTTCCATGGTGACAAAAATTCCTTTGTTCTTTTCTTCAAACTCCGCTTCTCCTTTAAAAATCTCGGTTTTCGCAGTGAGTTCGCATAAAGCGGCTTGACTTTTCATAGCGAAGAAAAGTTTAACATACAGATTCTTCTTTTCAACGGATTACCCATCTCTCCGGCTTTATTCATCGTGAAAATCCGCCCATACACGCCTCGTCTGCCCCTCTGCGCAAAATCCCGTTTTCTCGCGGGAAGAAGGACCGCTGCAGAAAACGGGAAAAGACAGACTCAACAGGTATGCCAGACAGGCTTGCCGTCCGAATACAGGCGGCGTTTACGAAGAAGCGGTGTGGACTTCCTTGGGGAAATACACACGGATCTGCTGGGGATTTTTCATTTCCAGCAAAGACCGCACCACCACCGAACAGTCCGAAAGCGGAAGCAGTCTCTCCTGGTCAAGAACGAGAATCGGCTTGGACTGCTCTTCCTGATACGGCAGAAATTCTTCCAGTCGAATCGGTTTAAGATGAACATAGTAATCCGGATCAAAACTCGCTTTTCGCGTCTTTTCGCGAATGGCTTCGATTCGCTCGGGACTAGCTTCGTTTTCCCAGCGCGGCAGACGCCGATCGCATATGCGATGGGCCAGATCGGCAAGAATGGGATCCTTGGCGGATTTCGCCGCTCCGATTTCGCTGATCAGAACGTAATCGTCCAACTGCAGAAAGCGCTCCGGATCAAAGGGCTGATCAAATACAGGCTCGAGCGCTTTCGATCCGTATTCTTCAAAGTTTTCCTGACGCAGTCTGGCATAGCGCGCAAAGAAAGCCTGAACGAGCAGATCGTAGCCAAACGCATCGGGATGGAGATACACCTGCCAGTACATCTGATAGCGGCCCATGATGTAGTCTTCGACCGAATGGACGCCGCTTTTTTTAATGCACAGACGGCCGTCCTTCACACGCAGAGTACGCAGTATGCGTTCCAGATCGAAGCGGCCGTAGCTCGTTCCTGTTTCGTAGGCGTCGCGAAGCAGATAGTCCATGCGGTCGCAGTCGAGCTGCGAGCTGATCAGATCTTCCAGAAGCGCGCAGCCGGATCGATGCTCCAGAATGGCAGCCACCATGGCGGGCAGTTTCGGATTTTCCCCGGTCAGAATTTTATACACTTCGCCTTCGGGGTTCGTAATCAGACGGCACGTAACGGCCTCATGGTGAATATGGGAGATCGCCTCATAGCTGTGCGAAAGCGGTCCGTGACCCAGGTCGTGCAGGAGCGCCGCGCAAAGCGCCGCGGTCTGTTCGAATTCATCGAGCGTATCCGTCACGCCGGGCACTTCGTTCAGAATGCGCCGGCAGATTTCATACACGCCCAGACAGTGGGAAAAGCGGGAATGTTCCGCGGTATGGTAAACCGCCATAACGCCCCCTAGCTGATGAATGCGGCGCAGACGCTGAAATTCCGGCGCGTCGAGAAGCTTCCAGACGACCTGCAGATCAATATGGATATAGCCGTGGACGGGATCGCGCAAAACGCGCGTCTCATTCAGCCGGCGCATCATAGTCTTTTTTCTCTTCGCGCAGCACTTCAAACATCAGAAGCGCTTTTTCCTTGGACGCCTGTTTCGGCGTATCGAGCACCCTCACTTCCAGAAGCCGGTTGCCAAACTCCATGCAGATCACATCGCCTTCTTCGACTTCGCTCGACGGTTTCGCCGTGCGTCCGTTGAGCTGAATGCGTTTTTGAAGGGCAAGTTCCTTAGCGGCTTCGCGGCGTTTGAGAATGCGCGCGGTTTTCAGATATTTATCAAGTCTCATGGTTTACCCCTTTCGAAAGAGCGGATCGGACAGGACCGAAATCACCTGTTTGAGCTGAGCCATATAGTTTTTCTTTTTCGGCAGGCTGACCTGAATTCGTCCATTTTTGAAGGTGAGCGCGATTTCCTTGGAAAGAGCGTTCATGGCTTCAAACAGCTTGAGGCCGTCTTCGTTCCGGCTCCAGGATGCGCTCATGACAATCTGAATCCGGCTGTTCTGTTCGCTGACTTCATCGACGCCTGGACGCGAAGCGAACAGATCGAGGCGCTTGGCATCGAACAGAGCCTGCACTTCCTTTGGAATTTTTCCGAACAGGTCGGCCGTTCGGAATTCAAAGTCTTCGAGTTCCTTTTCGGTGCGAATGGCCCGGATTTCCTGGTAGAGCGCCAGCTTGTCGCCGTCGTTATCCGAGAATTTTTCCGGAATATAGCCCTGAATCTGCACATTCGCGCTTCTGGCGCTGTCGGCTTCCGCCGTTTCTTCGGCTTCTTTCAGTTCTTCATCGACCGGCTGACCCGCGGCTGCCTTCTTGCGGGCGATGGCATCGGAAAGCATGTCGAGGTACAGATCGAGACCGACGGAATCGATAAATCCAGCCTGTTTTGGACCAAGCATGTCGCCGGCACCACGGATCGTCAAATCGCGCATCGCGATTTTGTAGCCGGAACCGAGCTGCGTGAATTCCTTGATCGATTTCAGACGCTTCGTCGACTCTTCGCTCAGCTGCTTGTCCGGCGTTACAAGCAGATAGCAGTACGCCAGTTTTTCCCGTCGGCCAACACGGCCGCGAATCTGATACAGCTGGGCCAGACCGAAACGGTCTGCGTTTTCGATAATGATCGTGTTCGCGTTGGCGATATCGAGTCCCGTTTCGATAATCGTCGTGCAGACGAGCACCTGATATTTACCGCGCGCAAATTCTGTCATGACGTCTTCAATCTGTTCACGGCTCATTTTTCCGTGGGCAACGCCAATGGAAATATCCGGGAATTTCTGCTGAAGCTCATGCGCCTTGAGGTAAATGTCTTCGACACGGTTGTGCAAAAAGAACACCTGGCCGCTGCGGGAAAGCTCGCGCTGAATGATTTCTTCCACTACCGGACCGCGCTCTTCCATAACGTACGTCTGGATCGGATGACGGTGCGCCGGCGGAGTGGTCAGCTGGGAAATGGTGCGAACGCCGATCAGCGACATCTGCAGCGTCCGCGGAATCGGGGTAGCCGAAAGCGCCAGCACGTCGATCGAGTTTTTCATTTCCTTGATTTTTTCCTTGTGACGAACGCCAAAGCGCTGCTCTTCGTCAATGATCAGAAAGCCAAGATCCTTAAAGCTGACGGTATTGGACAGCAGCCGGTGCGTACCGACGACAATATCGATCTGTCCGTTTGCCAGATCTTCCCGGATCTTTTTCATTTCCTTTGTGGAAATGAAGCGGTTGACCAGCGCGATGCGCGCTCCGGTCGGTTCAAAACGTTTTAAAAGCGTCTGGTAGTGCTGCATGGAAAGAATGGTAGTCGGGCAAAGGAACGCCACCTGCTTGCCGGCGCAGATCGCCTTATAGGCACAGCGCATGGCCACTTCGGTTTTTCCATACCCGACGTCGCCGATCAGCAGATGGTCCATCGGCTTGGCCTTTTCCATCTCGGCTTTAATTTCCGCCGTTGCCTGCAGCTGGTCGGGCGTGGATTCGTATTCAAACGATTCATCAAATTCCCGCTCGAGCGCGTCGTCTTTCGGGAACGCAAATCCAATGTCTTCCGTACGGGCGGCATACAGTTCGACCAGACGCCCGGCGATTTCTTCGACTTTCTGGTTAACCTTCTTTTTCGTCTTTTCCCATTCGCCGGTGCCCAGCTTGGACAGCTTGACTGCACCGTCCTTGGACACGTACTTGCGGATCAGCTGGAACTGAGAAAGCGGAACGAAGAGGTTTTCGTTGCCGCGGTACATAACGTGCAGATAGTCCTGCTTGACTCCGTTCTGCTCGCGGGTTTCCACGCCGATATACTGTCCAATTCCGTATTCCGCATGGACGATATAGTCGCCGGCCTCAAGTTCCATAATGTTATTGAGCGCATTCGAACGGGAGAACGTCTTCTGATACGGCACTTTACGGTTCAGATGCGAGAAAATTTCACGGCGCGTATACACCATATAATCCGGGGTCCGAAAGCCCTGATAAAAAATCGGATCGGTCAGCTTCAGTGAAGAAATATCGATCTTTTCCTTAAGCAGATCGACGTCTTCGCGCTCGAGCGCAAAATAGACATTGTCCTTTCTGGCTTCTTCAAGAACCCACTGCCGGTAGTTCAGACCCGGAGCGTCGATGTTTTCAATTCCCGACTGGACGGGATGATCGTGATCCAGGAACGTATGAATTTTGAGCGGCTCGGACTTCTTTTCGAGTTTGTACAGATCATGAAACAGGATGTATCTGGGCAGCGCGTGGAAATCTTCGACTTCTTCCTGCATGAACTGCACGTTATCCTGCACAGTCTTTTTCGCATTTTCTTCTACGCCTTCCACTGTGGAGAATACGGTCATCGCGTCCGGCGCATAATCGAGAACGGAGGCGCTGTCGAGCCAGGCGTAGTAGCGGTACAGATGAGGCTGCGGATCGTGCGTTTCGATCGCTTCCAGATCCTTTTCGATCGCATCCCGTAAAAATTCCTGCCCCGCCGGATCTGTGCGTTTCAGCTGTTCTTCCAGTTTGACCGGCAAAATTTCCTTAAGTTTTTCAATCTGTTCGTCGCTGAACAAAATATCGCTGGCCGGAACGAGCACCGCTTCATCAGTGGCGCGGATCGTCCGCTGGGTATCCGGGTTAAAGAAGCGGATGGAGTCGATTTCCGTATCAAAAAATTCGATACGGATCGGATCCGGGTAATTCAGCGAGTAAACATCGAGAATGCCGCCGCGGGAAGCAAAGCTTCCCGGGGTCTGCGCGTAGTTGACGTGCGCATAGCCGATACACAGCAGATGCTCCATGAGCGCTTTTCGAGAAAGCGTCTGCCCGGTACGAATGGTCAGGCAGCTTTCGTCAAAGTAGTTCACATCCGGCAGAAAGCGGGTGTAGGCAGCGGTATTGGTAATGATGATTTTTGGAAAGTCCTGACGCATCTGCACGAGAGCGGACAGCTGGCCTTCCCTCTCTTCGGGAGACGCTGCGATCGCCTGCAGACGCAGAGACTCATCCATGACGAAAAGTACGACTTCCTGCAGCAGCATCGCCAGACGACGGTACAGCTGCTGGGCTTCGTACTTATTTTTCTTCACAACAATGCGTGTTTTTCCATCCTGAAGGAAAGCAGCGGCCAGAAGCAGCGCTTCTTCCATCTCCCCGAGGTTGCCGACATTTCCATGAATCGACATCATTTCCTTTGTAACGGGATTGGCTTCGATGGAATTCAGAATGGGATTGATATTCTGGTCGGAAAGCATGGCCTTACTCCTTACTGTTCGGATTTATTCTGTCTATCCAGTGTTTCTTCTCTCTGATAGGTATACGAAGCGGATGCATTCTGAGATGCTTCCTGTGCGGCGAGCGCTTCTTTTTTCAGCTGCTCGGCGATGGCAGAGTCCGAAAGACTCCGGCCGGTCTCTTCCTGATAAAGAACATCCTTTTTTCCGGAATGGAACGTCTGCGCGTTCTGCTTTTTCAGCGCGGCGGCGAGCTTTTCGGCTTCCGGGTCGCTCTTTTTCTTTTTCGGCTTCACGTTGTAGCGATTCATCGCCTGGGTAAAGCCGTGATCAATGGAAAACCAGGCCGCTTTGACCGCCTGATCAATCGCCGCGTTCAGATCGTCCATTTCATCAGCGCGAAAGCGGGTCAGCACATAATCAATAATCTTAATTTTCGGATCCCGGCCGATGCCGACGCGGATCCGGTCAAAATCCTGTCCCATCGCCGCGCTGATTACGCTTTTCATTCCGTTATGACCGCCGGCGGATCCGGACGGCTTCAGACGGATGGCGCCTACCGGGGTATCAAGATCGTCATAAATGACCAGAAGATCCTTCGGTTCAATTTTGAAAAAGTCCATGCAGGCGCGAACGGCGAAGCCGGAGTTGTTCATATACGTCATCGGCTTCAGCAAAATAACGTCTTCCCCCTTGATGCGGGTTTTGACGTACTGGGCTTCAAATTTGTTTTTATTGATCTCCACGCCGGCTTTTTCGGCCAGCCGGTCCATGACCATAAACCCGGCATTGTGCCGGGTACGCGAATATTTTTCGCCTGGATTTCCCAGGCCGACAATCAGTTTCATAAATTTCTCCTTTTGCCGGGATCCGGCACGATACAAAGATCCGCTTGCTGCGCAAATTGCGCTGTGCTTCGGCTTGTTTCTGCTTCCTGTTTCGGCTTCGTTTTCGATGTTCCTATCTTATGCTTTTTCCCATGGAATACATGAAAATTCGCTTTTGCCAGATTGAAGACAAACCCTGTCAAATCGATGAATGCCAGCACCTCTGCCTGCGATCCGGATTGAAAACGAAGTTCTGTCCATTTATTCCCCATACCGTCTTGTCTTTTGAAGACAGTATTCTTTTTATAAATAAATTAGTTATAACTTTAACAGAATTTGAAATAGTCATGAAACAGAAAAAGACCACGTTTTCGGTCTTTATAGACATTGATTTAAATGTACTTCGATATAATCAGAATGTCAGCTGACTGTTTAAACACTATTCATGCATGAATGTATGAAAGAGGTGAAGAAATGCCAAACAAGCGATTTACGCTGGAACAGATTATTGCGCTTCAGGGTAATCCGTACACCCAGCGCGTGACAAACGATACCATCGAATTCACCCAGGTGTTCTGTCTGATGTATGTGCGCCTGCGCACACGCCATGCCACGCCGGAAGATATCCTTCTGACGCTGGGCTACAATCCAGAATTCATCGGGAAAGAGCGGATGATCGCCATGGATCAGCGGCTGCGCGGATCGCTGGAGTATATTCTGAGTCCGGAAGACAAAGAATTTTAAAAAGGAAAAAGAGTTCTGTATACGGCAGAAATCCAGAAACGGATTTCTGCCTTTCTGATTTTCTCTGTCCTTTTCCTGTTTCCTGTCGTTTTTCCTGCTGCTTTCGAATCTGCACAAAAAAAGGGGAAGCAATCCCCTTTTCTTTCGGAATTCATTTGGCGTAAATCGGATTATTCAGCGGGCTCGCTGACTTTTCCGGGCGTATACAGAATATGAATACGGCGTTCCGGTCCTTCGCCATGCGACTTGGTGGAAATGTCATCCATATCGCTCAGGGCGTTATGAACGGCTTTTCTTTCATCGGCAGGCATCGGTTCAAGAACCGCGTCCACTTTCGTGCGGCGTACGTCACGGGCAACGCGGATCGCCATGCGTGCGACTTTTTCGTAGCGCTCTTCCTTATAGCCGTTGACGTCGATCATCAGACGGATATGTTTCTTGAAGACCGCGCTGGCCGCGGAACGAACGAGGACGGTGAAATCCTGAAGCGTTCTTCCCTGACGTCCGATCAGAACCGCATTGGCGTTCGTATCGACAGAAATACGATAGAAGCCGGTGTCATCGAGTTCGATCGAGACGGTTCCATCCATTTCGGCGTTGTCAAAATAGGTCTGAATGTAGTCGTGAAGGAAAACGATAATGTCGCTTTCGGCCCAGGCTTCAATGGTGATCGTCCGACCGAGACCGAGGAAGCCAGACTTTTCTTCTACAACGGTATACGTGAGTTCTTCAACAGCCGCATTTTTCGCATTGCAGGCAGCGGCGAGAGCCTCATCGAGAGTTTTCCCGGAAAAACGATCAAATTCCATACTTTCCTATCCCTGCTTCTTTCTGTTTTTCAGAATGCCTTCGGTATCGCGTACTCTTTCTTCTTTTTCACGTTTTTCTCTCTGATTCAGCGAAATGTAGTGGCTGAGAACACTGGTGAAGGCACGGATAATGGACGAAACTAGCCAGTAGAAGGACATCGCAATCGGCCAGGAAATATACATGAAGGCGATCAGTGCCGTCGTCATGTACATGGTCATGTTCATGGTGTTGGCCATCATGCCGCCCGCTTTCGGTTCTTCCTTCTGGGCTTTGACACGGCCGGTTTTTACATCCAGCTTGCCAAGCCATTTCGGAATCTGCATCTGCAGGATGGACATGACGATCATCAGAATGTAGACGGTCATGATGCCCCAGTCGAGATGCTGAAAACCGGCCAGCGGCGTTTCCGACAGCGGCATGCCCATGAAGGAGCCGTATACGGTCGTTGCCGCACGCATGGTGGCGTAGAACATACCCATCATGACAGGCAGCTGAATGAACATAACGAGCATGCTTCCGAACGGATGAATGTCGTTATCGTTGTAAAGCTTCTGCATTTCCTGCGCCATCAGCATTTTCGAACGTTCGTCGTTCTTGCCTTCGTATTTGGCCTGCAGGCGCGTCATTTCCGGCTGGATTTCCTGCATGCGCTGCTGGGAAATCTGCGAACGGAACGTGAACGCAAAAATGAGCAGCTGGATCAGGAGCGTTGCCAGGATGATGCCCCAGCCGGCATCGGTAAAGCTGGCAAACAGGTTGATCAGCTGGGCGATCGGCCAGACGATCAGACCGTCGAACCATCCTCTCTTCCAGGAGGAGGACCAGCTGGTGGGTTCAATAGTTACTGTTTCTGATTCTGAAGATTCGACTTCGGCTTTCAGATCTTCATCCGTGATTTCGGAAATGTTGACCTGTTCCTTATTAATGGTCTCTTGGTTAAGAGCAATAATCTGGTCGAGTTTGGTTTTTCCGTCAGATCCTCGCGGGTTGGAACAGGCCGCAAGACCCAGGGATACCAGTACGCACAGAAACAGAATCCGTGATTTTTCAAGAAGCGATTTTTTCATGGGATCCTCTTTCGTATTTTAGGCGGGCCCGCTCATGCAGTTCAGAGAGCATCTTGTGTCTCTGTTCGTAATCCATCTTTAAAAAGGCAGGGCGGACAATAACAATGGAATCAAACGATTCGTCAAAGGTGAATACAGAATCGATCAGCGCGCGAAGCTGGCGTTTTACACGGGTGCGGACAACCGCTTTTCCAACTTTCTTGCCGACGCTGATCCCAACACGGGCATGTTCTTCCTTTTTCGGCGCCGTATACACAATCATGGCCGGGCAGACGAAGGACTTCCGTTTGGAAATGATGGATGAGAACTCTGCATTCTTAAGGATTCTCTGATGTTTCTTCATTGACTCAGACAGAGAAAAAATCACCTTTGCAGGTGATTTATTAAGCGGATAAAACCTTTCTGCCTTTAGCTCTTCTTCTTGCTAATACTTTGCGTCCGCCTTTGGTAGCCATACGAGCGCGGAAGCCGTGAGTTCTCTGGTGTTTGATTTTACTTGGCTGATAAGTACGTTTCATGTCGACTCAGTTCCTTTCGTTCTATAAGAGTGATTCTTATTTTCTTATTAATTGCGCATGTCACTATATCATGATGAAAAAAAGGATGTCAACGCGCACGAAGCCGTTTCAGGGGGTGATTTTCTTAAAGGTCCTTTTCATTCATGCGAAATATAAAAGAAAAATGGATTGCGCAGCTTGATCGATTCCTATCTGTTCACCGCTAAACAGCAGCGATCCTGTATCGTGGCAATCTGTAAACAAGGATAACAGAAACGACACGCGCAATCACCTGTAAACAGGCGGTTTTTCCAATTTTTTTCGCCTTTTTTTCGGATTCTTCCCCCCACAGACCCCGGCAGGTCCTGCCTGCACCCGAAAATACAGCGGTGATCTTCTTTTCTGTGGATTGTCAGCATTTCTGCTTCGTCCCGATTCCTATTTTATTATCTGTATATTTTCAGCGCAGTATTCTCGCCGCTGTTCGTTCTGCTCTTCTTTCGGTTCTCGATCCAGCCGGATCTCCATGCATCCGCACAGCCTTCTTTTTCCCTGTCTCTCCCTGTTTCTTATCCCCCGTTTCTTATCCGCCTGTCTCTTTTCCAGATGCAGTCTTCCATTCTTTCTTTCCCCCTCTCCTCTTTCTGGAACTGTCTGTTCAGGTGATGTTTAAAAGCCGCAGATTCGTCTGCGGCTTTTTTGCGATGGTCTGGTTCGTCCGCCCTGAATCGGCGTGACTTGCAGTTATCCCCCGTCTGGGTGGAAAGCGGGGACGGTTCGATTACGGACTGGGAGCGTATGGCAGTTCTCCCTCTGTTTTCATACCCGCATCTTCCGGTTGGGGCCTTCTTCGGGTTATCCCCGTTATCCACCGTTTGCGGGGGATTGTGCAGGATTTCGTCAAAAACGGGGGACTGCCTTTGGAAAAGCGGCTTTTTTTCCGTAAATCCAGGGGAAAATCCCCGCTTTTCGGGGGATATGCGCGTTATCCCCCAGTTATCCACAGGTTATCCACATCCTGTCCCCATCCCTTTTCCCCGCGTTTCAAAGCAATGAGGACAATTACCCGAAACTGGGAGATTCTTTGCGTGCTTTCCCCCTGTGCATTTTGGTTATCCCCGCGCTGTCCCCCGAAAAGATATCCCCGGAAAGGGGAATGCTGCGCACAATCCCCCATGGGGGATAACTCGGATTTCTCCTTTAGCTATGGAGGATTGGATTCAGCCTGGGCGGGGATACAGCCTGCGGGCTCTGCACAATTTGCTGAAGTTATCCACCATTGTCCCCATTGGGGATAATTTTCCGTTTCTAGGTGTGCCAAAGAGTTATCCCCCAAAAACAGGGGATAATGCGAATAGCCACACGTCCCGAATGGAATAAAATCGGTTATGATAAACATCCAGGTGGAAAGGATGGATTCAATATGGATTCCTCGATCAATCAGTACTGGGATCAGACGCTTTCGATGATTCGCACCAGCCAGTATTTCGACGAAAGCACACTTACATGGATCTCAAAGACTTCGCTATTTAAAATCGAGAACGGAAAGGCCTACCTGACCTATCGAAATATCATTGCTTCCAATCTGATCAAGGATAATCTGTCGCTGTTTGAAGATACTCTTTCCCAGATCTGGGGATCGACGCTTCAGATCGAACTCATTTCCCAGCGGGAGATGGAGCAGATGATGCCGGACGAAGCGCTGAAAATTCGAACCAATAAGCTGGTAGACCGCCCTTTTGACAAGGCGTATACTTTTGATTCCTTTGTCTCCGGCCCCAGCAACCAGGAAGCGCTGGCTGCCTGCCGGCTGGTCACACGGGAAAACCGCTTCAACCCCCTGCTGATTTACGGCAGTTCCGGTCTGGGCAAAACGCACATGCTGAATGCGGTGGGCAACTACCTCGCCGTTCACCGGCCGGAATGCAAGGTCAATTATTTTTATGCGGGCGATCTGGTCAGCCTCATGCTGGAAGCGATGCGCTCCAAAAACCCCTCTTCCAATGCGGTGGATGTGGTCAAGGCTCAGCTGATCGACTGCGACTTTTTTCTGGTGGATGACATCCAGAACCTGCGCAGTGCGTCCTGCCAGGAAGTGTTCTTTACCGTCTTCAATGAATTAATACGTTTAAATAAGCAGATTATTCTGACATCCGACGTGCATCCTTCGGAAATTCCGACGCTGACGAAGCGTCTGATCAGCCGCTTTCAGTCCGGTCTTACCGTAAGCATCAAAAAACCGGGCACGGAAACGGCCAAACTGATTCTGAAAAAGAAACTCGACGGGCACGAACAGGTGCAGCCCATCGATGAAGATGTTCTGGATTTTCTGGCCGTCAGCTATTCGCATGACGTCCGCGCACTGGAGGGCGTGCTCAACCGTCTTTTATTCAACGCGACCCTTTTTGATCCGCCTTCCATTACGATGGAATTCACGATGGGCGTTCTGCGCGATGAGCCGGCTGTGGCCCCGACCGAAGAGCTCAGTCCGAAAACCGTCAAGAAAGCGGTCATCCGTCATTACGGTCTTTCGTACCAGGATCTCGAGGGCAAAAGCCGCCAGAAAAAAATTGTGCAGGCCAGACAGATCTGCATTTATCTGATGCGCGATCTGCTGGGGATTTCCTATTCCGCCATCGGCAAGGAAATCGGCGGACGCGATCATACGACGATTTCTTCGTCCTGTTCCCGCGTTCGCAAGCTGATCGATTCCGATCCAGCCTGGAAAGAGGCTGTAGATACGCTCCGAAAGAAAATCAGCGGGTAATCCACCGTTTTTGGGGGTTATCCCCGGCCTTTGCGGGTTATCCACAGACAATCCCCGCCCCGATTTTCCGTTTTTTCCCTTTATCTTTCGTATAAAGCTTTGAGTTATCCCCGTCTGGGGCATTCCTTATTGTTATTATTCTTTAATAAGAGAAGAAGAAAGGAACTTTCTCATGCGTTTTTCCATTAATCGTTCATACTTTGCCGACAAGCTCGCGACGGTTGCACACGCCATTCCTTCGGTTTCCCCGACCATCGCGCTGACCGGCGTTCTGATCCAGGTGTTTCCGGACTATATTGTTCTGACCGGATCCGATTCCAATCTGGCTATTCAGGTCGTCATTTCTCCCGATGAGAAAAACCAGCTCGTCATTGAAGAGCGCGGATCCATTATCATTCGCTGCTCCGCTCTGATCGAACTGACCCGCCGCATGAACGGCGATATCCTGCACGTCGAATCGATCGACGATACGCTGATTCGCTTTAATGGGCCTTCCGATTCCAAATTCGAACTGTTTGGGCGCGCCCCCAGCGAATACCCGGATCCCAATCTCACGCAGCCGGCGAAGCATCTGACGCTGCCGATTCATGCGCTGCAGGATATTTCCCGTCAGGTAGCCTTTGCGGCGGCAACCAACAGCCCGCGTGTCTATCTCAACGGCGTCAACCTGCGCATCAATGACCATAAACTGATCGCGACGGCGACCAATACGCTGGCGATGGCCCGCAAAATTGTACCGGTACAGACCGATGCGTCCGCCCAGGCGAACATCCCGGTCAAAGCCATCAGTCTCGTGGCTTCGCTTTTTGGAAGCGAAGGCGAATGCGATGTATATCTCGACCGTCAGCGCATTCAGTTCGTCAAGGACGATCTGCTTTTGCAGACGACGCTCTACGACGGCGTATTCCCCGACTGCGACCGGATTTTGCAGACGCATCCGACAACCCATATGATTCTCGATACGAATGAGTTCGAAGGCATGATGAGCCGTTCGATCATTTATACGGGCGCGCAGACTTCGGATTCTTCCGTCATTCCAGTACGCATGACCTATACTCCGGATCAGACGTTTGTCGAAGTTCTTTCCAGTACGCTCGGATCCTGCCGCCAGAATATTGAAAAGATGGAGATGGATGGAGAGTCGGGAAATATCGCGTTTAACGCGAGTTTGATGATCAATGGTCTGCGGGCGATTAAGGATCATGAAAAATTCAATCTCGGACTAAGCGGCGAACTCAAACCGCTCTACATCACCCTCCCGGATGACCCTTCCCTCGAACTGCTCTTTGTCGCCATGCGCAGCAACGTCTAGCGTTTCCTGTTTCCTGCATTTTTCATACGACGATTTATTTCTGTCCATACAAAAAACGAGCCGATGCTGCATGCTGCAGAGCACCGGCTCGTTTTTTTTTTGCACAGGAAAATCGAAAGCGTCCGCTAAGCCGAACGTCATCCGTTCGCATGCAGACCTGGAAGGCGCTCAAAAGGCTTAGAAAAGGCCTTTTTCCAGAAAACGAGGCGGCCCGTCGCCGCCTTGTCGAATTTGAGAAGCGATTTGCACCCTTCAAAGTCACAATATGTGCCCCATGCGAAGGATTCTTTCTCAAAAAAGCCGTTTAAAGGGCCGTAACGCTGAATTTTTGATTCATCGTATTTCCCTATGTTCCGGCGGTGATCTCTGTCCTGTGGAAAATAAAGGCTTTTTTTGATATAATTGAGCTTGAAGTGAGGTTCAAATATGAAGTTTAACCTGAAAGATGAATATATTACCCTCCAGCAGCTGCTGAAAGCCTGCAATGTCATTGACTCCGGCGGGCAGATCAAAGCGTGGCTGGCACAGAACGAAGTGCTCGTAAACGCAGAGCCAGAAAACCGACGCGGAAAGAAGCTTCGTTCGGGTGATGTCGTAGAAACCGGCAATATTCGGATTGAGATTGAATGAACATACAGAAGCTGAAGCTTTCTGACTACAGAAACTTCGAAACGGCTTCTTTTTCTTTTGATCCGGATACGATTCATATCTTTTGGGGAAAAAACGCGCAGGGAAAAACCAATCTTCTCGAATCCATTTACTTTTTAAGCCACCTGCGCTCGTGGCGAACATCAAAGACACTGTCCTTAATCCGGCACAGCCAGGATTCATTTGTGCTCGAAGGAACCATCGAAAACAAAGGCCGCCTCGAAAAGCTGAAAACGGTGTTTTCACAGGGGAAAAAATTTCTGTACCGCAATGACAAGCCGGTCCGCTCTTTTTCGGAGTTTGTCGGCATTCTCAATGCGGTTCTCTTTTCACCGGACGATCTGACCCTTTTTTCAGATTCGCCAAAGGAAAGAAGAAAAATGATCGATATGGAACTGGTGAAGCTTTCCCGTTCCTACACGTCGCTTCTTTCCCAGTTTCAGAAACTGCTCAAGGAACGTTCCGCGATTCTTAAATCGTGGAAACCCGATGAAATTCTGCTGTCGACCGTGACAGCCCAGATGATTGAGGCGCAGGCCGTGCTCATTGTGCAGCGGCGCGCCTTTATCACGCTTCTGGAACAGAAAGCCTCTGAAATCTTTCCTCGTTTTTCGCAGGGGAAGGAACAGCTCAGCATTCGCTACAAAACCTGTGTGGATCCCGATCAGGATATCCGCGAACAGCTCAGGCAGATTTATGACTCGACGCTTGAGCGGGATCGCCGCATGAAAACAACGTCCGCAGGCATCCACAAGGATGATCTTGAATTTTATCTTAACGGAAAGCTGATTACGCAGACCGCCAGCCAGGGCCAGAAACGATCGGTCATGCTGGCGCTGAAAATCGGACTTTGTCAGGTGATCCGGGAAAAGACCGGACAGAACCCCGTCCTGCTTCTCGATGATGTATTTTCGGAGCTCGACGAATCCCGCCGGCAGGGGCTCATCGCCTCTTTTCCGGAAGAAATTCAGATTTTTATTACCACGGCCGAACCCGTCTCCCCAGGCTGGTTCAAGCGGCCGGTCAAGTTTTATACAGTTGATCACGGCAAGATGAAGGAGGGAATATTTGATGTCTGAAACTGAAAACAAGTCGCTCGAGGCTTCTGTTCTTGAGTTCGACAAGCTTGAAGATGAAGCAATTCATGTCGATCATGCCTATACCGCCAACGATATCCAGGTTCTGGAAGGTCTGGAAGCGGTTCGTCTGCGTCCTGGCATGTATATCGGCTCAACGTCTTCGCGAGGTCTTCATCATCTCGTCTGGGAAATTGTCGATAACGGCATTGACGAATCCCTGGCCGGCTACGCCAGCCAGATTGATGTTGTCATTGAAAAAGACAATTCCATTCTCGTTCGGGATAACGGACGAGGCATGCCGGTAGGCATTCACCAGAAAACAAAAATCAGTGCGGTAGAAACCATTATGACCGTACTGCACGCCGGCGGAAAATTCGGCGGCGGCGCCTATAAAGTTTCCGGCGGTCTGCACGGTGTCGGTGCTTCCGTTGTAAACGCCCTTTCCGAGTGGCTCGAAGTCACCGTTGACCAGGACGGCAAACGCTACTACATCCGCTTTGAAAACGGCGGCCATACCGTGGCGCCGCTCAAGCAGATCGGAACGACCGAGCGTACCGGTACGACCGTACGCTTCAAACCGGATCCGAAAATCTTTACCGAAACGACTGAGTTCAATTTCGATGTGCTCGATTCCCGTATTCGTCAGCTCGCCTATCTGAACAAGGATCTGAAAATGACTCTCTGCGACGAGCGCGGCGAACATCCTGTCTGCAAGGAGTATCAGTACGAAGGCGGCATTATCGAATATGTCCGCCATCTGAACAAAGGCAAGGAAGTCATCTCCGACAAGGTAATTTACGCCGAGGGCGGACAGGACCACATTCTGGTCGAAGTCGCGGTGCAGTACAACCGGGATTACCAGAACCAGATTTACTCCTTCGTCAACAACATCAATACCCCTGAAGGCGGCTTCCATGAAGACGGCTTCCGTCTGGCCCTGACCCGTGTTCTGAACAAGTACGGGCGGGAAAACAACCTTCTGAAAAAAGACGAATCCCTCACGCAGGACGATGTCAAGGAAGGTCTGGCAGCGATCATTTCGATCAAGCATCCGGACCCGCAGTTCGAAGGACAGACGAAGACGAAGCTCGGAAACAGCGAAGTCCGCAAAATCGTTTCCAGCATTTTCGGCGACGCTCTTTACCGCTTCCTGATGGAAAACCCGACCGAAGCCAAGGCGATCGTTGAAAAAGGTCTCACAGCCGGCCGCGCGCGCATTGCGGCAGCCAAGGCCCGTGAAGCCGTACAGCGCAAATCGGGACTCGACGGCATCACTTCCCTTCCTGGAAAGCTGATGGACTGCTCGAGCCGCGATGCGAGTGAATGCGAAATCTTTATCGTCGAAGGTAACTCTGCCGGCGGCTCGGCCAAGATGGGCCGAAATGCCCGTACCCAGGCCATCCTGCCGCTGCGCGGAAAAATCCTCAACGTGGAAAAAGCCAGAGAAAACCGGATTTTCGCCAACGCGGAAATCAACTCGATGATCACGGCGTTCGGATGCGGATTTAAGGAAAATACGGACCTCTCCAAGCTTCGCTATCACAAGATCATCATCATGACCGATGCCGATGTCGACGGTTCGCACATCGCCACCCTCATGCTGACGTTCCTCTACCGCTTCATGAAGCCAGTTATTGAACACGGCTACGTCTATCTTGCCCAGCCGCCTCTGTACAAGATTCAGAAAGGCAAGCGCATGGACTACGCCTACAAGGAACAGGAAATGGATGCTCTGCGTGCCGAGTACAAGGACGGCTACAAAGTACAGCGCTATAAGGGTCTTGGTGAAATGGATGCCGAACAGCTCTGGGAAACGACTATGGACCCGGAACGCCGTATCCTCAAGCGTGTCACGATTGAAGACGCGATGATGGCGGACGATACCTTTGCCATGCTCATGGGCGAAGACGTCGAACCCCGTAAAGAATTTATTCAGAACAATGCGGAATACGCGACTCTGGATCTCTAGAAAGGAAATAAAGGAAATATCCATTTATGGAAGATAACGCAAATAAAACTCCCGAAGAAGATATTCTGGACGATTCCTTTTCTGATGAGGAAAGCCAGAAAGCCAGGGACGCGATTGAAGATATTGAAATCTCGAAAGAGATGAAAGATTCGTTTCTGGACTACTCCATGTCGGTTATCGTACAGCGCGCTTTGCCGGATGTACGCGACGGCATGAAGCCGGTTCACCGCCGGATTCTCTATGCGCTGGCAACCCTGGGCATTACCCCGGGCAGCGCCCACAAGAAAAGTGCCCGTATCGTCGGTGATGTTATTGGTAAATACCACCCGCACGGCGATACCGCCGTTTATGACGCCATGGTCCGCATGGCGCAGGACTTCTCTTATCGCTACCCGCTCGTTGACGGTCACGGAAACTTCGGTTCCCTGGACGGCGACGGCGCTGCGGCTATGCGATACACCGAAGCCCGCATGTCCAAGATTTCAACTGAAATGGTTGCGGATCTGAACAAGGAAACCGTCGACTTCATTGAAACGTATGACGGCGACGGTAAAGAACCGACGGTTCTGCCGTCCCGCATTCCGAACCTGCTGCTCAACGGTGCAGTCGGTATTGCGGTCGGCATGGCCACCAACATTCCGACGCACAACCTCACCGAAGTCGTCCGCGCCATTAAGGCGGTCATGGACGATCCGGAAATTTCCGTACCGGAACTGATGGAATATCTGCCCGGACCGGACTTCCCGACCGGCGGCATCATTCTTGGCCGCAAAGGCATTCGCGAAGCGTATGAAACCGGACGCGGCTCGATCACGATCCGTTCGAAGTACCGCATCGAAGATCTGCCCAACGGCAAGAAGCGTGTCATCTACTACGAAATTCCATACGGCATCAACAAGATGAAGCTGTACGAGAAGATGGCGCAGGTCATCCGCGAAAAGAAAGTCCAGGGCGTTACCTATCTGAACGATGAATCCAACCGTGAAGGTATCCGTATCGTCATGGATCTGAAAAAGGACGTTCAGGAAGATGTTGTCATCAACCAGATGTTCCGAGAAACGCCATTGCAGTCTACGTTTGGCATCAACATGCTGGCGCTTGAAAACGGAAGACCAAAACAGCTGACGATCCGCGAGATGATCATTGACTACGTCAAGCATCAGACGGATGTCATCGTCCGTCGGACCCGTTTCGACCTGAAGAAAGCGCAGGAGCGTCTGCACATTGTCGAAGGTCTGCGTATTGCGCTCGACCATCTCGATGAACTGATCAACCTGATCCGTTCCTCCCACAAGGAAGAAGCCGGTCTGATTGAAGATATGAACGCGCAGTTCGGTCTGGACGATCTGCAGTCCAAGGCGATCCTCGCCATGCAGATTCGCCGTCTGTCCGGACTGGAACGCGAGAAGATTGAAAACGAATACGAACAGCTGCTGGCCGCAATCGCGGACTTCAAGGATATCCTGGCCAACCACTCCCGCGTTCTCGATATCATTCGCAGCAACCTCGACGATATCGAAGCCAAGTACGGCGATGAACGCCGCACGGAAA
>NZ_JBKXLD010000004.1:309-45640 GCF_047010065.1 Allobaculum sp. | reverse complement strand
TCAATGATCTGGGCTTCGATGTTGGCGTTGCTTCTGAATACGTTCAGACGTGGGCATTCAGGAGTTCCGCTGACATTCTTGCGAACGCGAAGATGACGTTTCTGTCTTGCTTCGTTTTTTGACTGTTTTTTAATCATAGTCTTGCTCCTTTCCCACTATTTCTTACCAGCAGTCTTACCTTCCTTACGACGGATATGTTCACCTTTATAGCGAATACCTTTTCCTTTGTAAGGCTCAGGTTTGCGAACTGCGCGCACTTCTGCAGCGAATTCGCCGACGAGCTGCTTGTCAATGCCCTTAACGGTAATTGTGGTTGCGCTTGGGCAGGTTACTTCGAGTCCTTCGAAGATTTCTTTTTCAACGGGGTGGGAGTAGCCGACGTTCATGGTCAGCTTGTTTCCTTTAACCGCTGTACGGAAACCGATACCAACGAGTTCAAGATCTTTCTGGAAGCCTTCAGATACGCCGACTACCATGTTGTGCAGCAGAGCACGGGTTGTTCCGTGCAGCTGTTTTGTGGCCTTGAGATCGTTTGGACGTTTTACAGTTACTTCGTTTCCTTCAACCTCGATCGTGAGGATGTCGGAGAACTTTCTTGTCAGAGTTCCCTTAGGACCTTTGACAGTCACCTCATTCCCTGGAGCAACTTCAACAGTTACGCCGGCAGGAATGGTAATCAGTTTATTGCCGATACGTGACATTCAGTATTTTCCTCCTGCTGAACTATTACCAGATGTAGGCGAGTACTTCGCCGCCTACATTGGCTTTCTTTGCGTCGCGATCGGTCATCACACCGTGGGATGTGGAGATGATCGCAGTGCCAAGTCCGTTCAGTACGCGTGGCAGGTTGTCTGCGCCGGCGTATACACGGAAGCCTGGCTTGGAAATTCTCTTCAGACCGGAGATTACGCGTTCTCCGTTCTTGCCGTATTTCAGATCGATGGTCAGCGTTTTCTTAACACCGTCAGCTTCTGTGGAGAAACCGTTGATATAGCCTTCTTCGACCAGGATTTTAGCAATTCTTTCCTTCTCTTTGCTGGAAGGCATGGAGACAGTCTCATGCTTCTGAGCAAGAGCGTTGCGGATGCGGGTGAGCATATCCGCGATCGGATCAGTCATTGTCATGCTTGTTTCCTCCCTGCTTACCAGCTAGCCTTTTTCACACCCGGGATCTGGCCTTTGTAAGCCAGTTCACGGAAGCAGATACGGCAGATGCCGTATTTTTTCAGTACGGAGTGCGGACGTCCGCATCTCTGACAGCGAGTGTACTCGCGAACTTTGAATTTCTGAGGACGCTGCTGTTTCAACTTCATCGCTTTTTTTGCCATGAGTTCCTCCTATTTCTTAACGAAGGGCATGCCAAGAGCGGTAAGGAGCTCTTTTGCCTCTTCGTTGGTATCTGCGGTGGTTACGATAACGACATCCATACCACGGGATTTGTTGACTTTATCGAAGTCGATTTCCGGGAAGATGATCTGTTCCTTAACACCGAGAGTGTAGTTGCCGCGTCCATCAAAGGCGCTGTCTGAAACACCGCGGAAGTCTCTTACACGCGGAAGAGAGATGTTGAACAGTTTGTCCAGGAATTCATACATTCTGTCCGCGCGCAGGGTTACCTTGCAGCCGATCGGCATGCCTTCACGAACCTTGAAGTTCGCGATGGATTTTTTCGCCTTTGTGATTACCGGCTGCTGACCGGAAATCGCTGCGAGTTCTTCTACAGCTTCGTCAAGATATTTCGAGTTCTGGATCGCATCGCCGACACCAATGTTGATTACGACTTTTTCGATCTTCGGAACCTGCATAACGGAAGAATAGTTGAACTGCTTCATCATAGCCGGGACGATCTCGGACTGGTATTTTTCTTTTAACCGGTTCATTTACTATCCTCCTACTTCTTTTCTTTCAGTTCGTTGCCGCTCTTCTTGAAGTAGCGGACTTTTGTTTTCTTGCCATTTTCGTCAACGGAAACCTTAACGCCAATGCGGCCGGCTTCTTTGGCTTTTTCGTCGTAGAGAGCGACGTTCGATGCATCGATCTTCGCTTCTTTTTCAACGATTCCGCCATCCGGGTTGGACTGGGTCGGTTTCATGTGCTTTTTGACGATGTTGACACCTTCAACGATGACTTTGCCTTCTTTCGGGAATGCAGCAAGGACTTCGCCGATGGTTCCTTTGTAAGCTCCGGTCATTACCTGAACTTTGTCACCTTTTTTAATCTTCACGAGAAATCCTCCTTACAGCACTTCCGGTGCCAGAGAAACGATCTTCATGAAGTCGTGGTCACGAAGTTCGCGGGCAACCGGGCCGAAAATACGAGTACCCCGGGGGGTTTTGTCATCTTTGATCAGAACGACTGCGTTGTCGTCGAACTTGATGTAGGTTCCGTTGTCGCGACGTACGCCGTATTTGGAACGAACGATTACGCCTTTTACAACGTCACCCTTTTTAACGGCTCCGCCAGGAGCTGCCTGTTTAACAGCACAGACAACGACATCACCGATGTTGGCAAATTTGCGCTTGCTTCCGCCAAGAGGACGAATGACAAGGACTTCCTTGGCACCCGTGTTGTCGGCTACGCGCAAACGGCTTTCATTTTGAATCATTTGCTCTTCCTCCTGACTCTAGCCGCGTGCTTTTTCCACTACGCTAACCAGACGGAAACGTTTGGTTTTGGAAAGAGGTCTTGTTTCCATGATTTCAACGAGATCTCCTTCTCTAGCTTCGTTTTTCGCATCGTGGGCTTTGAATTTCTTAGTGTATTTAACGCGCTTGCCGTAGAGCGGATGTTTTTTCATCGTTTCAACGGCAACCGTAACAGTTTTGTCCATCTTGTCAGAAATGACTCTGCCACGGTAAACTTTTCGGTTGTTTCTTTCTTCCATGTCCAAGTCCTCCCTGATTAAGCCTGTTTCATTTCGCCCAGTACGGTTTTGATGCGGGCGATGTCTTTTTTAACCGCTTTAAGACGTGCAGTATTCTCGAGCTGGCCAGTTGCCTGTTTGAAGCGGAGATTGAACAGCTCATCTTTGAGGAGATTGAGTTCCTGCAGCAGTTCAGCTTCTGTCTTTGTGCGAAGTTCACTTGCCTTCATGACTATTCAGTTTCTCCTTTCTTAACAAAACGAGTTTTAACTGGAAGCTTGTGGCTGGCCAAGCGGAGCGCCTCGCGAGCTACTTCTTCCGGTACGCCGCCAACTTCGAACATTACGCGGCCGGGTTTAACAACAGCTACCCATCCTTCTGGAGCACCTTTACCGGAACCCATGCGGACTTCAAGAGGTTTTTTGGTTCTGGCCAGATGCGGGAAGATCCGGATCCATACTTTACCGCCACGTTTCATGTAACGGGTCATGGCAATACGGGCTGCCTCGATCTGACGGTTGGAAACGTAGTTGCCGCTGTCTGCTACCAGACCGTATTCGCCGAATTCGACGTTACGGCCGGCTTTGGAACGTCCTTCGTAGGAAAGACGATGCGGACGACGGTACTTCGTACGCTTTGGCATTAACATTATTCGTTACCTCCTTTAGGAGCTGCGGCGGCAGGTGCAGCGTTCGCATTGGAACGGCTGTCTCTGCGTCCGCCTTCTCTGCGGGGCTGACGTCCGGCACCTCTGCCGCCCTGACGGCGGTCGTTGCCGTTGCGTCCGTTTCTGCCTCTTGCAGGACGAGTGCGTCTCTGTTTTGGAGCTTCCGGTTCTTTAACCATTTCTCCAGGGAGAACTTCACCGCGGCAGATCCATACTTTTACGCCAAGACGGCCGTAAGTGGTAGCTGCTTCTTCAAGGGCATAGTCGATATCCGAACGAAGTGTGTGCAGTGGTACAACACCTTCGGAATAACCTTCGGTACGGGCGATATCTGCTCCGCCAAGACGGCCGGAAACAGATGTCTTGATGCCTTTCGCACCGGAACGCATGGTGTTCTGGATGGCTTTCTTCTGGGTTGCACGGAACGATTTACGGTTTTCGAGTTCGTTCGCGATCCAGCGAGCCACCAGACGAGCGTCCAGGTTCGGGTTGGCGATTTCTACGACGTTGATCTGCAGGTTTTTAACCGAAGTCATTTTCTGCAGGGCTTTTTTCAGGCCTTCAATGGATTTTCCATCCTGACCAATGACAACGCCTGGGTGAGCAGTACGAATGATCAGAGTCATTCGGTTCTGCGTTCTTTCAATTTCGATTCTCGAGATCTGAGGATCGGCTTTTCTCTTATCTGCTGCTGCTTTGGAGAGATTTGCATAATAGTTCTCGACGAATTCGCGGATCTTCACGTCTTCCATCAGGAGTTTCGAGAATTCTTTATCATCTGCATACCATCTGGACTGCCAGTCACGGATGATACCGGTCCGCATTCCAATCGGGCTTACTTTCTGACCCATGGTGTTCCTCCTTAGTCTTTCTCAGCCACAACAACAGTGATATGGCTGGTACGTTTATGAATCGGGCTGGCGCTGCCTTTTGCACGAGGCATGAAGCGCTTGAGTGTTACGCCTTCGTTTGCGTAGCATTCTTTTACATACAGTTTTTCTTCGTCCATTTCGTGGTTGTTCACCGCGTTGGCGACTGCGCTTTTGAGGACTGCGCCGACCATTTCACCGCCTTTGTTGGGAGTGAACTTGCAGATGGCTGCAGCTTCTTCAACATTTTTGCCGCGGATCAGGTCCAGGACAAGTCTGGCTTTACGGGGCTGAATGCGAAGTGTTTTTGCGGTTGCTCTTGCTTCCATACTGACCTCCTACTTCTTGCCTTTCTTGTCATCGGCTGCGTGGCCGAGGTATTTGCGGGTTGGGGCAAACTCACCGAGCTTGTGTCCAACCATGTCTTCGGTTACGAACACAGGTACGTGTTCCTTGCCGTTGTATACGGCAAATGTGTGTTCAACGAATTCAGGGAAAATAGTTGAACGACGGCTCCAGGTCTTAATGACTTCTTTTTTATTGGAAGCGTTCAGAGCCTGAACTTTTTTCATAAGGCTTTCGTCGACGAAAGGTCCTTTTTTCAAACTACGACTCATTTCAACGTTCTCCTTGTCTATTTGCCGTTTCTTCTGCGTACGATCAGTTTGTTCGACGCTTTCTTCTTAGCACGTGTCTTCACGCCAAGAGCCTTCTTGCCCCACGGCGTCATTGGAGACTTGCGGCCGATCGGCGTACGGCCTTCACCACCGCCATGCGGGTGATCGTTCGGGTTCATTACAGAACCGCGTACTGTCGGGCGAACGCCTTTCCAGCGGGTTCTTCCGGCTTTACCGAGGTTAACCAGAGCGTGGTCTTCGTTGCCGACTGCGCCAACAGTAGCGCGGCAGGTTCCGAGTACCTTGCGAACTTCGCCGGATGTCAGACGCATCGTAACGTATTTGTCTTCAATACCGAGAATCTGTGCGGAAGCACCGGCTGCACGGGCCATCTGGCCGCCTTTGCCAGGACGGAGCTCAACGTTGTGAACGATCGTACCTTCAGGCATGTTGCGCAGTTCGCATGCGTTTCCGACTTTGATATCCGTTTCCGGACCGGAAACGATTTTAGCGCCGACCTCGAGGCCTTTCGGAGCGAGGATGTAGCGTTTTTCACCGTCCGCATATGCTACGAGAGCGATGTTGCAAGTACGGTTTGGGTCATATTCAATCGCCTTAACGGTTGCAGGGATGCTGTCCTTGTTTCGTTTGAAGTCGATGATACGGTAAGTTCTCTTGTGACCGCCGCCCTGGTGACGGGTGGTGATGCGGCCTGTGTTGTTGCGTCCGCCTTTGGATTTCAGCGGAGCAGTCAGGCTGCGTTCCGGAGTTGTCTTTGTGATTTCTTCGAAAGTCAGAACAGACATTCCACGGCGGCCGGGTGTAGTCGGTTTATACTTTTTGATTGGCATAAACTTTTTCTCCTCTCAATACGCGATGTTTATTCAGGAAATAGCGTCTTCTCCCTGATGCAAAACCGTTTCTTTTTATCGGATCGGCTTCGATCCTCGGAATCAGTTTTGCGTATTTTCCTTGTCTCTATATAGATAGAGGAAGGAAGCTATGGATCGTTTATTCTTCTTCGCCGAAGATGTCGATCTTTTCGCCCTTCTTCAGAGTAACAACGGCTTTCTTGAAACCATTGACAACGCCGACTGTAGCGCCTCTGCGTTTTGTATGGGCTTTGGTATTGCTGATGTTGACTTTTTCAACCTTAACGCCGAACAGATTTTCAACAGCCTGACGAACTTCGATCTTGTTGGTCTGTTTCGGCACTTCGAAGGTGTATTTGCCTTCGTCTTCCATCGCGGCTACGGACTGTTCTGTGATAACCGGACGGATCAGTACATCTCTGTAGTCTTTCATTAAGCGAGGGCCTCCTCTACTTCTTTTACAGCCTGTTCAGTCATGAACACCTGGTTTGCGTTGAGCAGGTCGTAAACGTTGATGCCACGGGAGTTCATCATCATGACATCCGGGATGTTGCGGGCGGAGAGATAAGCATTATCTGTATCTTCGTCCATGCCTACAACGAACAGGGTCTTGCTTGGAGCTTTGATTGCTTCCACAACAGCTGCGAATTCTTTTGTTTTCGGAGCGTCGAATACCAGAGCGTTCAGTACGCCGAATTCGTTGTCCTGAACCTTGCTGGAAAGCGCAGATTTCAGAGCCAGACGGCGAACTTTCTTATTGATTCTGTAGGAGTAATCACGGGGAGTCGGGCCGAATACAATTCCGCCGCCTCTCCACTGTGCAGCACGGATGGAACCCTGACGGGCACGTCCGGTGCCTTTCTGACGGTAGGGCTTACGTCCGCCGCCGCTTACTTCGCTGCGGCCTTTAACGGAGTGCGTTCCCTGACGCTTGCCGGCCTGCTGCATTTTAACAGCTTCGTACAGAGCGTCTTTATGCGGTTCAATGGCGAAGATGCTGTCGTTCAGCTCGATGGAGCCGACAACTTCGCCCATCTGATTCAGTACATTGATGAGTGCCATTATTCTCCAGCCTCCTCTGTGCGGTTGATCAGAACTACAGGAGCCTTATCGCCTTTAGAAGCTTTGGCTGTGCGGATCATAACCATTCCTTTTTTAGGACCAGGAACGTTTCCTTTGATCAGTACGTAGTTGTTTTCCGGATCAACTTTGATTACGGTCAGGTTCTGAGCAGTTGTGCGTTTGGCACCTTCATGACCAGGCATTGCAGTACCCTTCATGATGCGTCCCTGACGGGATGTAATACCGTTGGTAGCCAGAGATCCGATGTGACGGATGTTCTTGGATCCACCATGTGTTTTTGGGCCCTGATGCGCATTGTTGCGGTAAATGGTACCCATATATCCTTTACCTTTGGATGTGCCGATTACGTCGACAGTTTCTCCAGCAGTAAAGATGTCTACGCTTACTGCGTCGCCTGGCTGAACTTCCAGGTCACAGTCGCGGACTTCGCGGACAAAACGTTTCGGGGCAGTGCCAGCTTTTTTGGCATGTCCGATTTCAGGTTTTGTCGAACGTTTTTCTCTTACGTCTTCGAAACCAAGCTGTACAGCATTGTAGCCGTCTGTTTCAACGGTTTTCACCTGCAGCACAATGTTGGGTTCGGCTTCGATTACAGTTACAGGAATCAGGACGCCATCTTCTGTGAAGACCTGAGTCATCCCTAACTTTCTTCCTAACAAACCTTTCACGATGACTTCCTCCATTAAAGTTTGATTTCGATGTCAACGCCGCTGGGCAGTTCCAGTCTCTGCAGTGCATCGATAGTTTCCTTGTTCGGCGAAACAATTTCGATCAGACGCTTGTGCGTACGGATTTCGAACTGTTCACGGGAATCTTTGTACTTGTGAACCGCACGAAGAATGGTCACGATCTGTTTTTCTGTTGGCAGAGGTACAGGTCCAACCACTTTCTTTGCACCATGTTTCTGGGCAGCTTCAACGATTTTCTTCGCGCTGTCGTCCAGAATGCGATGCTCGTACGCTTTCAAGCGGATTCTCATTGTGTTTTTTGCCATGGTTACTCCTTTCGTTTATTCTTGATAAACATGCTCTGTGCGAATTCCCCAACCCATTCCATGACAACGTATTTCAGTGGGTCAGCAACCTCGCACTTCCTCGCAGTGCTTGAACAGTCTATCAGAATATCCCCCTCATTACAAGCGATATTTCTCGGCGATTTTTACATTTTCTTAAGATCCGGCCCGACGAGTAAAGGCTTTTTCGGATTTTCAGCCTCTTTCCGTATTGAAAAATTCTTTCATCATTGTGTAAGCGCTTTTACTCTTTTAATCCTGACGTCGTCATTTCGTATTTGGCAAAACGATAAAAAAGACGTCGCCAAATCGAAGTTATGTACGTTTTTCGAATCCGCTTTTCTCTGTTCTCAGCACGTGGATGCTTCTGTATAAATGGCTGTGACATTCCATTGATCCTCCTGAGTGTTCTCGGTCCTCTCTGATTCATGTATCATTCACCAGAGTCTCAGAATTCTCGCAGGCGTCAGGCTTCCGATCTCCTGCTTCCGTCGCGGCGACTTTGCGTTTTCCTTTCTTATATTTATCTTATTTGCCTTATTTGCCGTATATGCGCTTCTTATATTTCCCCTCATATTCGCTTATTTGAATTTCTGCGCGTTCTTCCATATGTTCGCCTCGCTTGTATGCACGCTCTTCCCATTCATCCATATATAACGCAATTAAAGCGGCACATAGAATCTAGCCTGACCACGCAAAGTTCGGACCTTGGCAGACCGATCCCTCCATTCCAGCTCGATCTGCCTTTCACCTATCACTGTTCACGTATCATCCTCACCCCAGAAAGAGGATCGCAGCCCGGATCCGGAGCGTCTCTAGATGATCCGACTTCGCGTTCTGACAGATTCTTATATTAGAAAAAGCCTGAACGCTATTTTTTAGCGTTCAGGCTGATTTCTAAATGGTTTTCCTGAATAAATTTTTCCTGCATTTTCTTGAAACGCCAGAGGCTGAAGAAATAGGTGACCAGGAAAATCACAATCGAGCTGTCAAAATTGCGGAAGACCTGCATCATCAAAAACCAGAGGACGAGAGCCAGGACGTCGGTCAGAACCATCGGCCGCGTATTGCCGTACAGCTCAGCGGTCTGCAGCTGCGTTCTAAGGTTCAGGATGGCAAGCGCTGCACCAATGGCAGCAACGACGGCGTCCACCGAGAAGTTAACGAGATACTTTCCGAAAATGGCATTGCGGATGAAGGAGCAGAGCAGAACCATCGCAAACGCGGTCGTTATGCCGGATAGACGAAAGGTTCCTCGATCTTCAATCATCTGTTTTCTGGCAAAGTCCCGAAAGGAAGTGCTTCTCTTGCGGGAAAGCAGCTTTTCCGGAAGTTTGCGGTCTTCCAGTCTCTCCTGAGCCGCCCACCCGATCAGCAGATGCTTCATGCCGGCGCTCTCGTCGGTTCGATCGATCTGTTCGAGCGCTTTCTGATACGGAACATCGTCAATCAGGCCAGCGGTGTTGCTGGTAATCGATTTGGTCAGCCAGACCGGTTCTTTTTTCTTCTTCGCCATTTATTCGAAGCTTACGGAGTCTGCTCCGTCAATCTTGATATTGGTGCTGAAGTAAGTCTGCATCGCCTGGAAGAGATAGTACGGATCTTTGGCACCGCCGGTCTCAAAGGAAGAATGCATGGCCAGCTGAGCCAGTCCGATGTCAACAGCGTGTACAGATACCTGAGTATTGGAAAGGTTGCCCAGCGTCGATCCGCCGACAATATTCGAACGGTTTGCGAAGTTCTGTACAGGAACGCCGGCTTTTTCGCAGATCATTGTGAATACAGATCTCGAGAAGGCGTCGGTTGTGTACTTCTGGTTAGCGGCCTCTTTAATAATTGGGCCGTGGTTCATGTAAACCGTGTTTTCGCCGGCATCGGTTTTTTCCGGATGGTTTGGATGAACGGCATGGCCATTATCCGCCGATACGAGGAAGCTTGCGGATACGGCGCGGTAGTATTCTTCTTCCGTTTTGCCGAGCGCGCTGTTGATCCGACGGAGCACATCGTGCAGGAAGGTCGACATAGCGCCCTGCTTGGTGTTGGAGCCGACTTCTTCGTTGTCGAAGCAGCAGTAAACATCAATCTTGTTTCCGTGTTCTGCATTCAGGAAGCCCTGCAGAGTCGTATAGGCGCATTCGAGGTCGTCAAGTTTCGGGCTGGATACGAATTCATCCTTGTAGCCCCAGAGAATGCCTTTCTGACGGTTAACCAGGAACAGATCCTTGCCCTTGATGGCATTTACATCTACGCCAAGTTCGTCAGCAACCATCTGATTGAAGGAGCCTTTGGTCATTGCGC
Source organism: Allobaculum sp. (assembly GCF_047010065.1). Lineage (NCBI taxonomy): Bacteria > Bacillati > Bacillota > Erysipelotrichia > Erysipelotrichales > Erysipelotrichaceae > Allobaculum > Allobaculum sp. The sequence continues at coordinate 35,359 of NZ_JBKXLD010000004.1, read as the reverse complement.
CGCAGGAGAACAGAGGGCACAGATCCACCTGACGGTTGAACGCGAAGCCTTCGTTGATCTCACGGTTGAAATGGATCGGCATGTTTGGAATGGTCAGAATATCCTGATCCATATAGAACAGACGGCTTTCGAGACCGTTGCCGGTATCGACCATGACACGTCCGGCAATAGTCAGAGGACGATCGAGCCATGTGGAATCGATCATTCCGCCGTACGCCTCGACGTTAAGACGGATGTATTCAGCCGGTCCGGTAATTTCCGGAACGGATTTGATTTTAAACGTTGGAGAATCGGTATGCGCTGCACTCATCTGGAAATGATAGTCAGTCAGATTTTCCGGAATCATGAACGCAATAATGGAACTGTTGTTGCGAATTGTATAGTAGCCTTTGCCTGGTTCAAGATTCCAGGCGTCTTTTTCTTTCAGCGCGCTGAATCCTTTGGCTTCAAGTTCAGCGGCAATGGAATGTACGGAATGAAACATGCTTGGGCACGCTGCAATAAAATCGGTCAGCTTGCCTGCAAATTCTTTGTAGGACATAAGTTTTCCTCCTTATCTAAGACAATACCATATCCAGCAGAAACAGGATGTCCTGGAAAAGCGACTCAAGTACAGAATGACAGTCCTGACTAAAACGAAAAACATCGCTGGTCTAATACGGTTTCCAGACTCCCTTTTCCTTCCTTGCGGGCGGTCTGTCTTTCTGAGCAGAAAGTGCGCCGAGCCGGTCGGTTCCCATTAAAGCCATGGTCAAAAATTATGGGCTGCATGCTTTCTCTCAGCGCAAGGACGCATTTGGCAGACAGTATCGGCAGCCAGATCACCAGATCTGCAGGACAGGGATGAAAAAAAGCGGAAAGCCCGAAGACATTCCGCTTTATATTCTCCGAATAAACTCAAATCCGCTCAAACCGAAGGGATTCGAATTCAGAAAGATCAGAGACGTTTATTTTACAATACCAGCTTTGCGATCTTCGGCCTTGCGGATTTCCGGCATGATCAGACCGAGAGCAAGCAGAACGAATGGCATCGCAATGTTCAGAATTGTACGTACGACATCGCCTTCTACATAAACACCGAGAATGCAGCAGAATGCGGTAACGAAGAAGCACCATGCACCAGCAACGATGGCGAAGGTTTTGTTTTTAACAAATACGTAATCGCTGTGGAATTTGTTTCCGGCTGTGCGCAGCATGATATATGCGAAGAATACCCAGAGGTAACGCATTGGCATGCAGACAGAGTTCAGTTTGGTCAGCCAGGTGATGATATCGGCTGCACCAGTTCCGAGCATCTGAATCAGAATGATCGAACCAGCCAGAACACCGATCAGCAGAATACCGTTGGTGTATGCACCGTATTTGTTCTGCTTGAGCAGACTCTTTGGAACATACTGACGAGCGGATTCATCGTCAAGAAGCATACGCAGAGGAGCATCGATGGAAAGAACGAGAGTAGAGAACTGACCGATCGCATTGCAGGCACCGTATACGATAACGAAGAAGTTGCCCAGGTGGTAGTATTCACCGAGTTTCTGGAAGGACATATAAGCACCGTTGGCGATGAACTGTTTCTGGAAATCCGGGTTGGCCAGATCTGCAGAGTTGAACATCATACCCATGGCGATGGTACCGAGGATAGCGCAGACCATAACCATGATTGCCAGGGAGATCATACCTTTCGGGAAGTCTTTACCAGGGTTTTTAACCTTATTTACATAAGGAGAAATCTTTTCACATCCTCCGACTGCGAATACAAGAATCGACAGAGACGTGAAGTACTGCCAGTTGAATGTCGGGATCAAACCTTCCCAGCTCCAGTCAATAGGAGCGAACGAAGCGGACGGGTTGATCGCCGGTGCTGCGAACATCATTACGATGTAGAGCAGAGACATTACGAACATACTCGATCCAGCTACGGAGGTTAGAGCCTTAAGCGGTGTCAGGCCGCGGGAAGCTACCCAGAGGAAGATGATGAAGACAACGAGAGTCGCCAGCTGTACCTGAATTGCAGGCAGGCTGTCATACCATTCGTTGGACAGGAACATCCATGCGAGAGCCTTCAGGCCGCCGCTTCCCTTCGAAGCAATGTAAGGGATATGGACTACCCAGTACGTATAACCAGCGTAATACGCCAGTTTAGGATTGGTTGTTTCCAGAACCCAGCTCGTTACACCGCCGCCGGCAGTTTTAAAAGCGGAACCAAGTTCACCAACCATTAATGCGTAAGGTACAAAGTACAGCAGGAACATCATTACCCATGAGAAGATTACCTGTGTGCCGTTGAAGTACCCAAAGCCGTTTACGACGTTACCAAATCCCCATACGGTTGAGAACGCCATGAACGCCAGAGTCAGCCAGGTGATTTTCTTAGTATCGGTTCCGGCTGAACTTTTCGTTTGGTTCATAATTTGAGAACACTCCTTTCTGACACATTATCCCATAAATATACGGATTTTGAGATAATCTAAGCGTTTAAAAACATTACATTTTCTCCTAAATATCAAAATCTGCTCAGAACGTCAAAATAGAGCATTCCCGCCTCTTTTGATGCAAGGCATTCACTTAGCATGTGCGTTTACCATTATTACACATTTCAGATAAATTTTTCATAATTTCATTTTGTTTCATCACAAATTTTCACCAAATTTTTGTCAGGCAGGTTTCAAAATTGCCTTACTTGGCGTAAAAAAGTAAAAAACAGTGAAAATCGACACTTTGTGCTCTCATTTTCGTTTTGTCAACACTTTATTTTGCGATTCGTAGACGGATGTTTTACATCTGTAAACAGTCTGTGTTCCATCACACATTCGCTTTTAACATTAAAAAGGGGACTCTGAATGGATTTTGTCTGCCGCTGCAGCATGCATGATCGTCTCAGCATTCGACATCATCTCGGCATACAGTCAGAACTTTAATGCATTCCTCGTCTGGTCCGCTAGATCACGTTTTCCCTTCCGCTCGTACTAAAACCCTTGAGCTTGCAGTCAGAGATTTATGGTTGTCTCAATGGTTTTCCTGGTTCGGCAGAATAAGGCTCCAGAACAGCGTTCTGCTGCTCGTATATGAATGCGATACAGTTTTCCTGTTATTCTCTTCAAAACCGTCAGAAAGGCCTCATACGCTTTTCTAGACCGCAAGCTATGAATAAGGACCCAATTTCCCCAGCCATTGAATTTTTTCAAATATACAGTTGAGAGGAAATAAGAATTGCTAGAGGATCGTGTGCAGAGAGGCAGCCATTATCGGTCAGGCCCTGATTTCAACTGGCGAATCCGTCTCTTCTTGGTAGGCAAAAAACAAAAAAGGAGAACCCATTCGTAAGATTGGGTTCTCCTTAATTTTTTAGTTAGCTGAAAGCTTCGTCAGTTTCTGAACGTCGATTATTCAACGATTTCAGTAACGTTACCAGCGCCTACAGTGTGTCCGCCTTCACGAATAGAGAAGGTAGTACCGTTTTCGATAGCGATAGGAGCGATCAGTTCAACGGACATTTCAACGTTGTCGCCAGGCATAACCATTTCAACGCCTTCTGGCAGAGTGATTACACCAGTTACGTCAGTTGTACGGAAGTAGAACTGAGGACGGTAGTTGGAAACGAACGGTGTGTGACGTCCGCCTTCATCTTTGCTCAGTACGTAAACCTGAGCTTTGAATTTTGTGTGAGGATGAACGGATCCTGGTTTTGCCAGAACCTGTCCACGCTGTACTTCGTCACGTGCAACACCACGGAGCAGAGCACCGATGTTGTCACCAGCACGAGCTTCGTCGAGCTGTTTGTGGAACATTTCCAGACCAGTCAGTACAGTGGAGCGAGTTGGTTTGATACCAACGATTTCTACTGTGTCGGACAGGTGAGCAGTACCACGTTCTACACGACCTGTAGCAACGGTACCACGACCGGAAATTGTCATAACGTCTTCGACAGCCATCAGGAATGGTTTGTCGACATCACGAACTGGATCATCGATCCAGGAATCAACAGCGTCCATCAGTTCTTCGATAGCCGGTGTCCATTTCGGATCGCCTTCGAGAGCTTTCAGAGCGGATCCGCGGATGATTGGAGTGTCGTCGCCGTCGAATTCATATTCGTCGAGGAGTTCACGAATTTCCATTTCAACAAGGTCGATCAGTTCTTCGTCGTCAACCATGTCGCACTTGTTCAGGAATACAACCATTTTAGGTACGCCTACCTGACGAGCGAGCAGGATGTGCTCACGAGTCTGAGGCATAGGTCCGTCAGTGGCAGCTACAACGAGGATAGCGCCATCCATCTGAGCTGCACCAGTGATCATGTTCTTGATGTAGTCAGCGTGACCCGGGCAGTCTACGTGTGCATAGTGACGTTTGTCTGTCTGGTATTCAACGTGAGCGGTGTTGATGGTGATTCCACGTTCTTTTTCTTCTGGAGCACCGTCAATCTGATCGTAATCTGTTTTCTCAGCCATGCCTTTGCCGCTGAGAACGCTGGTGATTGCAGCAGTCAGAGTTGTTTTACCGTGGTCAACGTGTCCAATGGTACCAATGTTGACATGGGTTTTACTTCTGTCAAATTTTTGCTTAGCCATTATTTCCTCCTAGAGTTATTCAGACTGTTTCATTTTAAGGCTTTCGAATTTTAAAAGCAATAATGAGTATTTTACTTACCGGACTCGGCAATGATCTTCTCAGAAATCGACTTCGGTACTTCACTGTAGTGGTCGAATTTCATCGAGTAGTTGCCGCGGCCCTGGGTAAAGGAACGCAGGTCAGTTACATAGCCGAACATTTCTGACAGCGGGATGAATGCACGTACGATGACGGCATTTCCGCGTTCTTCCTGATCGTTGATCTGACCGCGACGGCTGGATACGTCGCCCATTACAGAACCAAGGTATTCTGCTGGTGCTGTAATTTCAACGAGCATGATTGGCTCGAGCAGTACAGGATCGCACTTCTTGGCAGCTTCACGAAGAGCCATGGAAGCAGCAATCTTGTAGGCCTGTTCGGAGGAGTCGACATCATGGTAGCTTCCGTCGAACAGAGTTGCTTTAACGTCAATCATCGGGTAGCCGGCGAGTACACCTTTTTCAAGAGCGTCCTGCAGACCTTCGTTGGTTGGCTTGATGTATTCCTTAGGTACGGTTCCACCAACAACAGCGTCGATGAATTCGTATCCTTTACCTTCTTCATTCGGTTCAAACTTGATCCATACGTGACCGTACTGACCTTTACCACCGGACTGACGGATGTATTTACCTTCACATTCCGCAGCTTTACGGATTGTTTCACGGTAAGCAACCTGCGGCTGGCCAATCTTCGCATCGACGTTGAATTCTCTGCGCAGACGGTCAACGATGATATCGAGGTGAAGTTCACCTACACCAGCGATAATGGTCTGTCCAGTTTCCTTATTTGTATAAGTTCTGAACGTAGGGTCTTCTTCAGCCAGTTTGGCAAGAGCCAGACCCATCTTGTCCTGGTCAGCTTTCGTCTTTGGTTCAAGGGACTGTTCAATAACAGGTTCCGGGAATTCCATCTTTTCAAGAATGATCGGATGGTCCGGCTCGCAGAGGCTGTCACCAGTTGTGGTGTTTTTCAGACCTACTGCTGCCGCAATGTCGCCTGCGAAAACCTGCGGGATTTCGTGACGGCTGTTGGCATGCATCTGCATGATACGGCCGAAACGTTCTTTCGTATCCTTTGTGGAGTTGAGAACGTAGCTTCCGGAATCAGCTGTACCGGAGTAAACGCGGAAGAACGTAAGTTTTCCGACGTATTTATCGGTCATGATTTTGAAAGCAAGCGCAGAGAACGGTTCTTCATCGGAAGGATGACGTTCATCCGGTTCGCCATCAAGAGTCGTACCTTTGATTGCCGGTACGTCAATCGGAGACGGGAGGTAGTCAACAACTGCGTCGAGCATTGGCTGAACGCCTTTGTCTTTATAAGCGGATCCGCAAAGAACCGGGAAGAATTCAACGTCGCATACCGCTTTACGGATAACGCGCTTGATATCTTCAATGGAAGGTTCTTCACCTTCGAGGACCTGCATCATCAGATCTTCATCAAAGTCAGACAGAGTTTCGAGGAGTTTCATGCGATACTCTTCAACCATGTCTACCATGTCTTCAGGGATAGGGCCATCTTCAACGATGATACCTTTGTCGCCTTTGTTATAGACCGCTTTGCGTTCGATCAGATCTACAAGACCTTCGAATTCACTTTCAGCGCCGATCGGCAGCTGAATTGGAGCAGCTTTAACGCCCAGGCGATCAACGATCGTCTGGCAGCTCATCAGGAAGTCAGCTCCTGTTGAGTCCATTTTATTTACGAATACAATACGGGGAACTCCGTATTCGGAGGCCTGACGCCATACTGTTTCAGTCTGTGGTTCAACACCGGCCTTGGCATCGAGGACTGTAACCGCACCATCGAGAACGCGCAGGGAACGTTCAACTTCTACTGTGAAGTCAACGTGGCCCGGAGTATCGATAATGTTGATTCGGTTGCCTCTCCAATGAACGGTTGTAGCCGCAGATGTAATCGTGATACCACGTTCAGCTTCTTGTTCCATCCAGTCCATTGTGGATGCGCCATCATGAGTTTCACCAATTCTGTGGTTAACACCTGTGTAATACAGGATACGTTCAGTGGTGGTTGTTTTGCCGGCGTCGATGTGTGCCATGATACCGATATTACGGGTATTTTCTAATGAATATTCTCTTGGCATAATTCGACATCCTTTCTAGAGCTCCGATTGCCGTTTTTAATAACAGCTGAATCGGATGCAGACTACCAGCGGTAGTGAGCAAAAGCCTTGTTGGCTTCCGCCATGCGATGAACGTTGTCGCGCTGTTTTACCGATGCACCCACACCGTTAGCGGCATCGATGATTTCAGCAGCAAGTCGCTGTTCCATCGTTTTTTCGTTACGCAGGCGTGCGTAGTTCACGAGCCAGCGCAGTCCAAGTGTCAGACGGCGTTCTTCAGATACTTCAACTGGTACCTGGTAGTTCGCACCGCCTACACGGCGAACCTTAAGTTCGAGCTGAGGCATAATGTTGCCCAGCGCCTGTTCAAAAACTTCCATTGGCTGTTTGCCAGTCTTAACCTCGACAATGTCGAAGGCGTTGTACAGAATTTTCTGTGCAGTTCCACGTTTTCCGTCAATCATGATTTTGTTAATTAAACGAGTGACGAGTTTGGAATTGTAAATAGGATCTGGAAGTACATCCCGTTTTGCAATATGTCCTTTTCTTGGCATCTTTTATTCTCCTTTCACGATTGACTTATTTCTTAGGTTTCTTGGTTCCGTAAAGAGAGCGGCTCTGACGACGGTCCGTTACACCTGCGCAGTCAAGAGTACCGCGAACGATATGGTAACGTACACCAGGCAGGTCTTTAACACGACCGCCGCGGATCAGTACTACCGAGTGCTCCTGGAGGTTGTGTCCGATACCTGGAATGTAAGCAGTAACTTCCATTCCGTTGCTAAGACGTACACGAGCATATTTACGAAGAGCAGAGTTAGGTTTCTTCGGAGTCATTGTTCCGACACGGGTGCAGACGCCGCGTTTCTGCGGGCTGGACAGGCTTGTCGGTCTGGACTTCAATGAGTTGTATCCGCGGTTCAGTGCAGGAGATTTAGACATGTTCTCGCTGGACTGACGGCCTGTGCGAATTAACTGATTAATAGTAGGCATTTCTTCTCCTTATCTACTTGTATCAACTTATTCATGCGAACGAATCCGGGTGGACCATTTTTCGTCCTTTTAAAAGCGGGAATCTATCCCGCGCATGCTTTGACAGTTTAGTAGATCACAAAATATATGTCAATCACAAAAAATCATGAAAATTATGAAACTGTTTTGTAACCGGAATTTTCACTCTCAGACCACTTTTCGCCCTTACTCATCGCCCTTCCTAACTGAGTCAGCCGATACGTAAGTATTTTCTATCGGCTTTTCCCGGTCTGAATTTTGTAAAAAGACAATTCGGGCATTCATATATTCTGCTTCCCGAAGATCATGCGTTGCAAAGACGATTGCGAACCCCATCTGTTTCTGCAGCTGCAGAAGCGTATCCATAAGCACGTAACGCAGCTTTTCATCCAGCGCATGGAAAGTCTCATCCAGAAGAAGCAGATCCGGATTCTTCATCATGGCGCGAGCGAGTGCTGTGCGTTTCCGCTGACCAGCTGACAAAGTCCCTGCTTTCTGTTTCAGAAAGGTATCACAGTGAAAAATCGATGCCCAGTTCCTGGCGGCGTTCGTTCGTAAGGCGCGCGGAATCGTTCCCCAGTCGCATCCCAGACAAATGTTTTCGAGCGTACTGAGACAGGGATACAGCCGATCATCATCAAATACCATGGATACCGTTCCGACTCGATCCAGTGTTCCTTGATTTGGATCAATCAGTCCGGCCAGAACGCGGAGCACGGTACTTTTCCCGATTCCAGAGGGACCGCACAGCGCTACTCTTCCTTTACGACAAACTGTAAGCGAAAAATCTTCAAGGATCGTTTTCCCGCCAAGAGTAACATTGATTTTTTGGGCTGTGATTAAAGTCTCATAAGAATCATCCTGTTTTTTCTCGATGCCCGTCGTATCGTAGTCCATTTTCAAGCTTCCTCATGTTTGTCTATGGAATTACGATAACAAAAAAAGCCCGTCGAGCGGGCTTTTGTATTTCTTTTCAATTATTGCTTTCTTACTGGAAGCTGAATCCGAACTTTGCAAGATAATCGTAAACCTGATCCATGTTGGTCTGAGAGATCTCTCTTACAACGATCATGTTGTTGTTCTTTGCATCAAAAGCGACGACTGCATTTACGTAGTTGATGGAGTTGTTGAATACTGCAACGCTGCCAGCTCCGTTTTCCTGTTCTGCAAGCATGTAGTAATCCGACTGCGTCATAACTGCTTTTTCCTGGTCATAGGCTTCAACAGCACTCATCAGGTCATCAAAACGAGTAACACTTACATTTGCACCGCCGTCTTCACCAACAGCCTTGAAGCTGACTTTATTGCCATTTTCTGTAACGTCTTCTACCGAATAGCCATAAGCACCAAATTCCTGAACCGCCGCTTCAGATACCTCGCTGTTTGTCTGGGCTGCTGCAGCGCATCCTGTAAGGGAAAGAACCATAGCCGCTGCGGCAATAGATTTTGTAAACTTGTTCATGTTTTTATGTCTCCTTCTTTATTTCGCCTTTATTATAGGAACTTCCGTGAAGGAGAAAAGAAATTTGTCCCGTTTATTTTAAGTTTATTCGGGTCATATCTAACTATAATTTATGTATTCGTTTACATGAGAATTCTTAATGCGAATTTTGCAGATATGTATCCTCTTTCACCTTTCACGCATAGCAGAGTTGTCAATAGCGATTAGTCAATTTATTGGATTCTGCGTGAATTTGATCGGTTTTCTGCTGTTTTGCAAATTTATCCAGAAATGGAGATGTACATGTTTTTCCAGGCCCAGATATCGGATTCAACAAGTGCTGCTATTTTTGATCGCTTTCTTTCTTCAACGTTTCCGGTGATCAAACTGACATCGTTTGTATGATTTGCTATAATAAAGCCGCTCAAGGAATTACATTTTTCCTACATCTGAGATATGGGATTTCGGATGCTCTTGCCGGTGTTGAATACCAGCAATAAGCTGCTTTTTCGCGGATGAAGCTGGGATCCTAAACGCAATGGCAGAAAACCCACCTGTACACACAACAGGCAAAAATCTCATTTCTTGAGTGACCGGAGTGATCCGGTCTTTTTTTTGCCCTGGTTTTTCCGGCCGAAAGAAAAGAGCGAGGCCCCGAAAGGCTTCGCTCTTATTGTGTTTAAAAGTTGAATTCGTGCGTCTGTGAAAACAATTACTTGATTTCGACAGTAGCGCCAGCTTCCATGAGTTTTTCTTTGATCTTTTCTGCTTCATCAGGAGAGATGTTCTCTTTGATAACAGCAGGAACAGCATCAACGAGTTTCTTAGCGTCGATCAGACCGAGACCAGTGAGTTCACGTACGGCTTTGATAACCTGTACTTTGGTTCCGCCAACGTTAGTCATCGTTACGGTTACTTCGCTTGGTTCGTCGTTAGCAGCAGTGTCAGTAGCAGCTGGACCAGCAGCTACAGCAGCAGCTACAACGCCGAATTTTTCTTCGATTGCTTTTACGAGTTCGTTCAGTTCAAGGATTGTTGCTTCTTCGAGATAGGACAGGATTTCGTCCTGAGTCAGTTTAGCCATGTTAAGTTTTCCTCCAATTACGCTGCAGCTTCTTCTGCAGGGGCTTCGCCTGCCTGACCTTTTTTCTCAGCAAGAGCTTTGATGGTCAGAGCAAACTTGATAACAGGTGCATTCAGGGTAGATGCAAATTTTGCGAGCATGCCTTCTTTGTTAGGCAGACCAGCGAGAGTATTGATGGTTGCTTCGTCTACTACGGCACCGTCTACAATGCCGCTTTTCAGAATCAGCTTGTCGTGAGTTTTTGCGAAATCAGCGAGGACGCGAGCAGGAGCTACCTGATCGTGACCGAATGCGAGTGCGTTCGGTCCTTTGAGTGCAGCATCCAGACCGTCGAGGCCAAGCTGTTCAACAGCGCGCTGAGCGATGGTGTTTTTGTAAACCTTCATCTCAACGTTTTCGTTGCGGAGAGCGTGACGGAGTTCTGTGATCTCCGCTACGGTAAGTCCGCGATACTCAACTACGACAACAGAGCTAGAATCAGAAATCTTTTTCGAGAGCTCAGCAACATCAGCTTCCTTTTGAGCAAGGACATCTTTGTTCATGAGTTTTCCTCTGCTTTCTGTATATTGCATCAATATTCAAAGATAAAGCCCGCGCGTGCGGGCTTGAATGGCATATGAAAATAATGCTCTTCAATCCCTCGGTAACATGATTAAGCTTTCGCCGTTACTGTCTTTGGAATATTGAAACAATCAAATAGTACGGTTGAAGATTGCGCTTGTCAATTACTTCATTTCAACATGGATACCAGGACCCATAGTTGTGGAAAGAACAAGGTTCTTCATGTAAGTGCCTTTAACTTTGGATGGACGAGCTTTTTTGATTACTTCGTAAACTGCGTTGAAGTTTTCAACGAGCTTGTCGTTGTCAAAGGATACTTTTCCGATCAGTACGTTGATGTTGCCGGCTTTGTCAACACGGTAAGTGATTTTACCTTTTTTAACTTCGTTAACAGCGTTAGCAATATCTATCGTTACTGTACCGGTTTTTGGGTTAGGCATCAGACCTTTAGGTCCGAGTACGCGTCCCAGACGGCCCAGTTTACCCATCATGTTCGGAGTGGCGATAAGAACATCAAAATCGAACCATCCGCCCTGGATTTTCTGGATCAGTTCGTCAGAGCCTACAAAATCCGCACCGGCATCCTCAGCTTCTTTTGCTTTGTCGCCTTCAGCAACAACAGCAACGACCTGAGATTTACCAGTTCCGTTTGGGAGAACCATTGCGCCGCGGATCTGCTGGTCAGCATGACGCGGGTCAACGTTCAGGTTGAAAGATACTTCAACTGTTTCGTCGAATTTAGCGGAGCTGGCTTTTTTAGCCAGATCAACAGCTTCTTCAACGGTATATACTTTAGAGCGATCGATCTGATCTTTCGCTGCCGCATAGCGTTTACTTACTTTTGCCATTGGTCTTCCTCCTTATCCTTCGTATCCTGTAACTTTGATACCCATGTTCTTTGCAGTACCGGCAATGATCTTCATAGCAGCTTCAATGTCGTTAGCGTTCAGATCGGGCATTTTGTATTCAGCAATTTCTTTAAGCTGGTCAACAGTGATTGTTCCAGCAGTCTGTTTCTGGTCGCCGCTTGCTTTCGCAACGCCTGCTGCCTTTTTAATCATCTGAGCAGCTGGAGTTGTTTTCAGCACGAAGTCAAAGCTCCTGTCTTCGTAAGCAGTGATCACAACAGGCACGATATCGCCGCGGCGTTCTTTGGTTGCATCGTTAAATGCTGAGCAGAACTGCGGCATGTTGATTCCAACACCTGCGAGGCCTGGACCTGGTTTGGCTCCGCCAGCAGGGAACTGGAGTTTTACAACTTTGGTAATCTTTTTCTTTTTCTTAGCCATAAGACTCTCCTCCTGTATTGGTCTTATGCAGTGGTTTACGGACACGAAAGACGCGTCCTCCCACGCATGCCTTGAACATATTACTCGGAAAGAACCTTTTTTGCAATTGATAGAAATGGGAAAAGGATGTGAAAAAGCGTCAAAATCCCCTATAAATAGAGCAAGTTCGACGCTTTCAAACGCGCAGGATTCCAGATCTGAATCATCCCGCTATTCTGCAGAGTTCATAAGACATAAAAAAACCTCCGGGATATACCCAGAGGGAATATTCAATGGTGACGCGTACGGGATTCGAACCCGTGAGTGTATGCGTGAAAGGCATATGAGTTAACCATTTCTCCAACGCGCCGTTTACTTTTTGCCTTGATCGGCCTCGTTATAATACCACAGTCCCAAGCATTTGCAACCAAAAAAGAAAAAATATTTTAAGCACAAAAAAACCCGGATTACCCGGGTGGATTTCCAATGGTGACGCGTACGGGATTCGAACCCGTGAATGTATGCGTGAAAGGCATATGAGTTAACCGTTTCTCCAACGCGCCGTTTACTTGCTTAGTGCTTAACCATAATATCATCTGTTCTATAGAATGCAAATAAAAAGTGCTCTTCAAAAAATTGTTTTTAAGGCCTTCAAATTCTATCAGTTTTTGATATACTTTGACTTGCACGGGGTGTTAGCTCAGTTGGGAGAGCGCTTGCTTCGCATGCAAGAGGTCAGGGGTTCGAATCCCCTACGCTCCACCACCTATGCTCTTTACGTGCTATTCTTGGAATACCTAACTTCCAGAAATAGTTCGTCATCTAATATATAGAGAATTGGCTTTGCTAAGCATGTAGCAGGTTCACTGCACCCTCTGCAAAAAAATCCTCTTTTCATATTTTGGTACATTAGTACATATAGTAGAGACTGACCTCTCCACTTAGATCAGCGGCTGCAACTTATGTTGCGGCCTTTTTGTATTTTGTTCCTCTTCTAATCCCCGAATGATACCCAGTTCCAATATGCTCCCAATTACGTAAAAATCGGGCTAAAGCCCTAGCATTGTTTTGTTCATGAGAAGATCGCAGGAAAAAGGGTACGGGGCCGATAGAAACCGCTCCAGTCGTCGAATCATCCCTGCGTATGCAGGGAAAAGCAATTACTTTGATACGCTTGCCCGAGACGGTCAGGATCACCCCTGCGTATGCAGGGAAAAGACTGGGCAAAACCTTCCAGCATGCTTTCCATAAGGATCACCCCTGCGTATGCAGGGAAAAGAGCGATATCAGACGGATATTACATCATTTAGAGGGATCACCCCTGCGTATGCAGGGAAAAGCATAATCTCACTTTCCGGATAAAGCAGTTTTCCGGATCACCCCTGCGTATGCAGGGAAAAGACCGTACCTTGTTCAACGCTCATTGTAGCTGCGGGATCACCCCTGCGTATGCAGGGAAAAGAATCCCATGCGCTGCTTCTTGCTGAATTTGGGAGGATCACCCCTGCGTATGCAGGGAAAAGCCCGGAAGTCGGGTCATTCTGGACGGGTTGCTGGGATCACCCCTGCGTATGCAGGGAAAAGGATGGACAAGTTCATAAATCTCAATATCAGCAAGGATCACCCCTGCGTATGCAGGGAAAAGCAGATACGCGAAAAAACAGATAGATCAATGTGAGGATCATCCCTGCGTATGCAGGGAAAAGAAAAGCTTTATGGCGATTTGAACCAGGCTATCAGGATCACCCCTGCGTATGCAGGGAAAAGAACAGCATTGCCAGAACATTTGACGCTTCTTACGGATCACCCCTGCGTATGCAGGGAAAAGTAAAAAACGAGAACACAACCAAGTTCAAGCACGGGATCACCCCTGCGTATGCAGGGAAAAGGGTGAATTTGATTTCCACCCGTGCCGTTTTGAAGGATCACCCCTGCGTATGCAGGGAAAAGGATTCGCTGTCAAGGTCGCAGATCCGGAGATCAGGATCACCCCTGCGTATGCAGGGAAAAGGCAGACGGCATGATCAAAGCCACAACCGCCTTAGGATCACCCCTGCGTATGCAGGGAAAAGGCATGGCCGAACATAAGCGTGTTATGGGCGAAAGGATCACCCCTGCGTATGCAGGGAAAAGGCCAGGCTTCGGAAGCTTTGTCGGCCATCCAATGGATCACCCCTGCGTATGCAGGGAAAAGAGCGGGAAGCGCCGCGGGATTTTTCTTCCAGACGGATCACCCCTGCGTATGCAGGGAAAAGTTTTACACCCCCCCTTCGAAAATCAGGATTCGAGGATCACCCCTGCGTATGCAGGGAAAAGACTAATATTTCTCTTTATATAAAGCCTATCTATTTGTCATTAAGGCCTGTTTTGATCATTTTTTCAAGCATCAACAGGATGATTCTACAATTCTCTAAAGATTGAGATAAAGTCTCCATATCTCTTGGACGGCCAATCCCATTTAAGCCATCATACGGTCTCACATTTCCCTGCCATTTTGCCAGTTCCCGTATATCGAAAACCTGGTCCTCGCTTAAATTAATTTCATTTAACTCAGCTGCTTTTTTTAAAAACAGAAGATCCCTTTGAGGATCGAGCACCAGAATTGGCATCTTGTCACGGAAAAGATTCAGATAATAAACCGCTTCAGGTTCAGAAAGTCCTTGAGAGAGCTTTTCTAAGATATTTCCATTCTGCATAAACTGACTTTCCGGAATGGATTCAACCGATCGTATATACGTATGAAAGCAATCCACTTCCTTTCCTTTTTTCACCTTGAGCGCACCGATTTCGAGAATGGTATCCTCGTTAGGATTTGGGCCAGAAGTCTCGATACAGAGGATAATAAAACCGCTGGGCCAAAACGTATCCTTAAAATGAAGATAATCTGGCGTACTTAGCTTCTTTACATCTATAGACTCTTCCTGCTCTATCCATTTCTGAGCTTTTATATGTTTCATCAGTTGAATACCGTCAAAATCAGTCACTTCCAAATCAGAATGGTGAGTTCTGATGACATAGCCTTGTTCATTAGAAGCTGACAAAGCCATAACCGCTTTCCCCTTACGAATTGAGGTGGTAACTCGATTCCAGATTTGATCTGCAACTCGCCTTGACGGTGATCCAATATAGACTCCAGGATGAATCTCAAACAGCCATTTACTTATATCCCCCTTCAAACGTGGAGGGCATGCGGTCAAGAGTAAAACTAGCATTTCGAGCATTCACCTTTTTCTGACGATCGATTAGCCAATTCCTCTTCAGATTGATAAGAAATGCCGGATGATTTAGCAGTACGATAGTTATCCCATAAGCAAAGAGGCGTTTCCAGAGGGATAATCTCTTCTGCTTCTTCCTCTTTGATATCAAAAATAAACTTTAAATCCTGGATCATTCTTTCGATCAGCCGATTGCTTCGAAACACCTCCCTCAATTCTTTTCGCACTCTCGTTTCGATACTATCTGAAGATATTGAGGCCAAGCGAAAAGCAAGCGGAATCGTAATATCAGCTTTATACAGATCAGCAATGTCATAAACAAATGACTTTTCATGGCCTACATGAATAAAGCCTAAACCGGGACTGAGTCCTAGTCCATTAATCACGGATAACACCAAGGCGTATAGGCAATTATTAGCAACCGAGAGTGCTCTGTTAACTGGATCTCCTTTTGAAAAATCATCCGGTTCATAATCCCTTTTGGACCAAGGTACATTCCACTTCTTAGCTTGCTGCGCGTACTCTTTCCTCACGCGCGCTCCTTCTTTTCCTCTAAGCTGCTGGAGAGTCAAGCTCGTAAGATCTTCGCCTGGATAGCGGAGAGAATACATACGTTTAACCACTTCCATGTGAAGACGCGGGCTGCTCACATACTTTGCCTGAAGCTGCAGCAAGTATGTCCCGCCTGAAAGTGATCTACCCATTCCATAAAACTTTGTGTTTCCTTCACCCACCCACATAACAACTGTCCCGGAATCTGCAATCAGCTCAATTGCCCGATGCGTAACTGTCGTACCAGGGCCACAAAGGATAACCAAAAGCGCATGAGATGGAATAAGCACATAACCAGTTTTATCTTCCGCTTTTAAAGCACAATCCTGTCGGGAGATTCTGCAAGACTCCAAGTAAATGAAAGTCAATCGATCTTTCATGCTTGGAAGCTCAGAGAGTTTAGGCTTATCCGAGCCTTGCCAGCTTTTCATTATCATAACGGTGCAATTGTCAGCATTCCCATGCCGTAGGCTTTTCCTCGTCCAACTCCTGCACGTAATGCATTGCAGAAATTCTCAGGATCCTCGACAGTCAAGATCCCTTCAAACGATACTTGTTTTAAGGAAATATGTTGCCCGTCTTTCTTTCTAAAGGAAACCCACCTTGATCCAGTGACCTGAGTTGCAGACTCATCAATCGCAAACCCTCGCTTAGCAGCCTGTTCTTTCAGCCAGCTCATCTGCCATTTTGGAGATACATGAGCAGCAACTTGTCCTCTTCCATCTGACGGAAGCCATTTTACAGGGTTTGCACAAAGTCTGAATCTCCATCTGGATTTTGGAGTGACATATCGAAAAATCTCATCATATTTTTTCACTTGTGCCTGTTCTTCAGCCATTCCAAACTGGTCTTCTAGCTGGCGTGTTTCAAGAGGTTGTTCAGAAAGAATCAGCAGATAGTATTGCCCATTAACTTTGTCAATTCGCCACAAAATCCGTGTCCTTTTACCAGGGCGCGCTTTTTCTATAGCCCCATGAAACAGGTTCGGATTTTCCAAGCCAAGAATCACCTTACGTACATACGGATCAAGATGGAGTCGAGTCATATACATACTTATGTCTCCTTATATTCTGGCAGCTTGTCAAAATAATCTATCGAAGCCTCAAAATGCATTTCGGACTGGGAATGGTAAGGTTCTAGACAAATGGATTCTAACGTCATCTCTCCCATACGATATTTACGATGGTGGAAATCAAAGCTGACCGGCTGATCCATTCGCTTCCGAATAATGTCGCCCTTATTCCCCTCAGAATAAAGTGAAAGTGAATTGGGCATTGTCCCTCTTCCTGTCCACGCTATTTTTCGGAGTGCAGAAAGAGCATCTGTATCATACCGTCCATAAAGCAAAGGAAAATCAGGAGGACAGGATCTTCGGCCAAGATAAAGCGGTCTTTTCGGATTCTTTATCGCAGCTTCGATTTTCTTCAACAGGCTCTGATCCTCACATTCGATTGCACAAAGAAAGACTGCATCGCTTAAATACCAGCGTCTGGAAACAAAAGGATCTTTCTTCTCTTGTGGCTTAGATATTTGAAAATCTTCCAGAAACACTCCCGGCTGATCAATACGGACTGAAATCTTTATTTTTTGCAGATCGCTGATGTCATCATCTCGTTTGCGTCCCATCGCATTTGCAATCATTCCAATAATCCCGCTTTTGGTAGGAAAGTTTTCGGCTCTCCTGTGCTCAAAGCGGCTGTCCGTACTCCAGTTCTGCAGCGGCCCTGCCAATCGTAATATCAGCGTGCTGCCCATTACAACACTCCATTTGGCTGAAGCATTTCATCCAATTTATGCTGAATCAAACCGAGTGCAGCAGATAAAGAGGACGGACTAGCGAGGCCCTCAAGTTCTTCTCCACAAGTCACTTCCAGAGCTGGACGTTCGCCGAGCATTCCGTATATTTGATTTGCTTTTTTTGCCAGTGCTTTTCGCGACTTTTCTTCATAACCTTCTTTCGATGAAGGGATTGGCTTTTCAAAGGCCGTAACGAGCGAAATCGGCTGGTCGGTACGAATTGTGATGTAGACCGAGGCAGGCAGAGTTCGATTTGCAAATGAATTCTGCTTTCCAGTTGGCATAGAGCATATGAAGGCACGGATAAATTCAACGGCAACTTTTGAAGGGATGGCAAGATGAGTCGCTAGTTCCGTGACATTTACCGTTGCATAGCGGTACAGCGTGCTTGAATTAAACTCAACATTAGCCATGAAACCTGCTCCAGGTGAGTCGCTGTCTTTCAACTCATCGATCGCTGTTAAATAATCAAACTCATTCTGAATAGCGTGAGTTGAGATGGCATGTGCAACTTGTGAAGCTGCATCGAAGCTCAATGTCTGGGGTTTAGCTACCATCCGCCCGAACAGAACTAGATCTACAGGCGGCTGCTCCTTCAGGGCATTCTGGATCGTATCTTTAAGGGTACCGGTCTGTTCATCCTTCCCCTTTTTCTTACTCAGCTTTGCTCCTTTTAATAAACTATCTTTATTATTCACAGCAATCTTTGCAACTGCAGCCGCCTGTTTTCTGCCTACAATCATTAATGCTGGCGTGACGATATGCTCTTTTTCTGTACCGCCTTTTTCTTTTTCAGTACTCGTCTCTACACCCGCATAGTTGAGTACTTTTTTCGCGAGTTTTTCTGCCTCTGTGTCTGAAATGTCGGACTCAAGAGCAAGAATTTCCTCTTTTATCATCTCAACTGCTCTTTTCGTACGAACGCCAATCTCGTCTGGAGCGAATTTGCACTTAAACAAATCACGCATTGCTTTTTTCCAGGCTTGGCTGGAGACTCTCGCTCGCGTGACGCCGCCGTATACGGCAGTTTTGGGCGCCCCCGTTTCATCCCGGTTAACACAGCTAGGCGGGACGGTTTGAAGCACATGAATATCAACAAAAATGGAAGTCATATCATTCTTCTCCTTATTATTTGCTCTTTATTATTTGCTCTTTGCTTTTCCAGCTGTTGCAGTTTGTTGGCGTCGGGCGGTTTCTTCTCGATTCATACGAGAATAGTAATCTCTGGCCCAGTTCAGTCGTACTCCAGCTCGTCCATTCGGAGTGGAATAGAAGCAAAGATCCTGGGCAAGCAAAGCAAAATCCATACCAATACTTTTTTGATTAAGAAGCTGTACAACATTTCTGAGAGGAACAGCAGCCTCTTCCACTGAATCGGCCGCAATCAGGCGTCTAAGTCGAGGGAGAATTCGACTTTTTCCCTCTTCATCCAGTCCTTCTGTCTGGATCGTAAACTCCGCCGCAGCAGCTCCCAGACTTTTTCCTGCCTGATGAGTCGAATTATTCCTAATATCTTTACCTGACATTGTCATTGCAAATAAGGTTAAAGCGTTAAATACGGCAGATTCAGCTGGACTAATAAACTGACTCTTTCCCATCATATCTTCGGGAAGCAGCGCAAGGACTACTCGCCAGGTTTCTGGGGCTTCATCCATGTTTTTCCCCATTCCTCTTCGAAGAATCGCCAGTTCCGCACGGACACGGTTCGCATTGCCTCTTTGAAACCAGGCTAGCTTTTGCGCGACTACAGCACGTACGTTTTTCGATGAAGTCATCCTTTTCCCCCTTTCACGACCAGATGCCATCCAACATTTGTTCAGATGAGACTTGATGAATCATTCTGTCTCCGGCTTTGGATAGATCTTAGCCATCTCTGCAAAATAGCGTTTTTCCGCATGAACTACCGATTGGAAGCTGGATTTGCTCTTCTCATTCTTTACTAGTCTTCCAAAGTAAGACGACGGCGGATACTTCTGCATCTCTTGCCGAATGAGTTCAGTTCCAATAGCTCTGGCTGTTTTTTCCCATTCCTCCAGAGACTCATCGAACAATGAATCTTCATCCCCAGGCTGAACTTGACTAAGCCAATCCAGAAAAGGCTGGTTGAGCAGCCTGTTCAGCTGTGCCGCAAGTCTCTTCTTTTCATTGTTCGCCTGGGCTGGATCTGCTCCAGCTGCATAAGAGCAGGACATAGCAAACCTCCCTGCCGCTTCTGCTAATTGAGCGTTTTTTTCAATTTCGGCTAGTATGTTTTCTCTCCATTCTGCATTTTGAGATTCTAATAACTTTGAGTAAATCGTCAGCGAGCATGACGAGATGTCCGTTAAGCTCGAGTAAGATGTTCCATACCGCACAAACGGCGCCAAAATCTGGATTTTAAACCCCTTCGGGAGCAATCCTTCATCTTGCAGCCGATTAATCCATTGAATCACACCAGGAAGGTGAGCTGGTTCTCCTTTGCAATTTGAAATAAACGATGTTTTCAAATCATGCCATCGATCTGATTCCAGCGTAAAGCTTGCAGGTCTGAAACTTGGAGGTGTGTCTTTTGATTTCGATACGGGTTTCCAAAGTGTGAACTGTTCACAAAAAGCATTCTCTGAATCGAACACATCACCAGCAAAAGTTCGAAATCCCTCAATTCGTCCTTCTTTTTCATCCAGCCATATTCTTCGTGACGGGAGGGTCAGAAGCGCAGCCAGATTGGTTGGCGCGGGAATCAGTCTTCTTTCCAGACGGGCGGATTCCGTCTCTTCCTGCTGCTCCTGAATCTCCCAATACGGCTGCATGGAATCCCACACCGTGATTCCATCTTGAAGAACTACGCAGTTGAGCATCAGGGTTTCAAATAAAGTGCTCCCCGCCACGTAGACAGGCGAAATTTTCCCGCCCCAGCCAACTCCCGTAGGATGATCAACCTTCGTAACTTTTGAATAAGCCTTGTAAGGTATCGTTTTTTTAACAGCCGTGTCGTCGAACAACAGCAGATTTGGTATCCAAGAAGCTGCTTCAGCCAGCGATATGCTTGGTGTTCCTTCCCAGGATCTCATTTTGAACAGCCGATCTTTATGGCCGCTGACTGCCAAATCACCAATCAGTTTCTTACAGCTATAGAAACTTGCCTGTTTGGCGTGTTTCGACTGCATAAAACGTTTTTCTCCAAGAAGATTGAACTCCGATTCATGCTTCTGGAAATAAGGCGCCATCATTTCTGTCGGAATTTTGCCTGCTTTCCAGATCGTACTCCAGCGGTTAAAGATTGTTTTTTCATCTTTAACCGGCTTGTAGTTACCTTGAAGATCGTATCGATATACAACCGTGACAAGCAGAGCTTCCAGAATCCTCAAAATTGCAAAATTCTGTGCAGGCGTCTCTCCGGCCAAACTCGATAATTCCGAAGCTCTGGAAAACAATTCTCTGATTGAAACCGTTTCATACTCTCCTGCCAGATTTCTGGTTTGAATCCACGCCGAATCGATTAAGTTAAACAGCTCATTCATATCGTCCTCCTTATCCGATATTCACTTTTACCTCAAACCTGCGATCGATAATATAAGTATAGCTTTAATTATCATTAAATTTATAAAACATTTTTAATGTCGTTATTTTCGTATGGAATTACGAATTGAGAGACCATATTTGCAGTCATAATCGAAAAAAGAGTCCTGATCGATCACAAGAAACTTCGTTTTTTTCCAAAGTGGATCTGCTCTCCAGACTTGAAACTCTTCCTCTACGTGCCCATCATGCTGTTTGCATGCCTCCCACAGATTCAGAGGAATCTGAATAAAGCCGCCTCTAAGCCCTTCTGACATCGGCTCATCGATTTTTGCAGAAGCGGACAGACACAGGCTTGAAGAAGTACAGGGTTGATAAAAGTCTTCGCATAAATGGGCCAGGACGCATGCAGTGACATTTTGTTCGATATCTCTGGCACTGGCATCTCTCAGTGTTCCGCACTTACTCAGCTGGCCCAAAGAGCATTTTTCCCTTTCACCAAAAGTGGGCATTTTCAGCTGAACTGCACTTGCCTTATTCCTTTCCTTAGCCTGATCTGCTTCAAATTCGATTTTCTTCAATCCAGCCAGTTCGCCTTCAGCCTCTGCAGTTTGTTCGCTGTAGACATTCCGGAGCAATGAAGGTATATCTGCTGGAATATGGAGTACTTCAGGAAGCTGCATTTCCGTTCTAAGCAGCAGCCAGTCTGCATAGACCGATTCATAATTCACAGTCTGTAATGCAGAATCCGGAATTAAGATGGACATTCTGGGAATTTTCAGAAGCACCGGTCGTGATCTTCGAACGTGCCGGTGGAGACGACCTGCTCTCTGAAGCAGAAGATCAATGGGTGCAATTTCCGAAATCAGAAAATCAAAGTCCAAATCGAGCGACTGCTCAATCACTTGAGTTCCTATCACAACAGTTCTGTCTCTGTCTTTTGCAGTCGACTGCTTTCCACATTGATGAACCGTTTCTTCTTCAATCTTCGCTCGATCTGCATCGGTAAATCTGGAGTGAATAACTATAATTTTCAGATCCGGGCAATTATCTTCTAGAACTCGGCCAAAATTCTGAGCCTTTCTTACCGAATTAAAAATTACCGCACAACAGCCGCCTTCCAATAATGCGTTACAGACACGTTCTGCCGTCTTTTCAAACTCATCCATCTTGGAATCATACCGAATCTGTTCCAGATAAATCGTTCTGGACTGTCCAGAATCAGATAGTGAATTCGAATAAATCGTGCTTCCATCCGACCAGATCAGAGAAGGATATGCGGTACTCTCGTAAGCGGCCAGAGGTTGATCATCTATAGATGTATCGAGCATGCTGCTTCTCCCTTTCATGTAGCTGCGGATCAATGTCTCCTTATACCCTGGGGGAAGAGTAGCTGACAATAAAATGACAGGCACTTGGTAAATCCCCATCCACTCCAGCATTCGATAAAGAGATGACTGCATATACACATCGTAAGCATGTACTTCGTCGACAATTACTGCTTTTTCTGCTAGCCCTAAATGTCTGAGCATTACATGGCAAATATCAAGCACGCTTTTAAGTCCCTGATCTACCGTTCCGATGACAAAGTCGGCCAGCAAACTGGTTTTTGGCCGTTCTGTCCAGTCTCTTACTAATAAATGGGATTCTTCTGTTCCATCCGAATCCACATTTCCATTAACCAGCTTCATTTTGTAAGACTGATAGTCTTTGTTAAAACTTGCTTTTCCATGAGCAAGCCGGAGAGAGCCTTCTCCAGTTCCTGTCTGTCTTCCAGCCCATCTGGCGAAGCGGTCAAAAAGTCCATTCGCACTCGCCTGACTGGGAAGTGCAAAATAGATTCCATTCCGCTCTGTCTTTGCACACATCACGGCGGCCATCGCTAAAGCAGTTTCCGTTTTCCCACTTCCCGTCGGCGTTTCCAGAATTGCGATTCCCGGCTCTTTAATCGCCGAAACGATGGAAAGCACCTCATGCTGCATAGGATTGGGTGTGAGCGAAAACATGGTTTCAAATCCAGCATCATCCAGCTCTGTTTCCTGAAATTGAGGAGAATCCAAAAATCCAATGGAACTTATACCCTTTTCCCACCGTTCTGGATACACCTCAACACGGTCTTCTTTTCTGTCATCAATCAGGGAGAAATACCGCTCATCAGAAGCCAGCCAGTCCGCCTCTACCAGAAGACCGCTAAGAATCATCAGTGAAGGTTCAGTCAGATATGGAAGACCTTTTTCGTGGAGACATCCGGTCGCACGAAGCGCTGTTTTGCAGATCTTCTGCATTCTTTCTGTCCATTTTTTGGGATCTCCGTCAAACACAGCCCGTCTATAATCTCTTCTTAGATCAACTGAATCGTAGAGTCTTTCGGAGAGTATTTTTCCATGATGAGCAGCTACGATCGAAGCGATACCTTTTGGAATTTTAAGTTTCCCCTCTGGTGAATCAAACTCCATTTTGGCCAGCTGAATTGCTCCGCAGAGTGCATGATGAGCAGCTTCCGTCTGTTCAGCACGAGAATGGTTATTCGAAGAGGAGCGACCACAGCAACAATACAAGTGTTCTTGTTTTCCAATTTCGCAATTCTCCAAAATTTTTCTCTGAAATAATGCACTCTCTTTTCCAAGATCATGGACAAGGGCTAAAAACAACGCGGTTTTGCGAATACTTCTTCTTTTCTCATCTTCCGTATTTCCTGTCCCTTCACGGACAAGAACTTTCATTAAACCTTCTGGGAGTGCATACGTGATCAGCCAGTACATTACAGCCGCTGTATCCGCTAAATGCATCCAAAGAGGTAAAAAATGTTCTCCTTTTCCTTTGCCAAGAGCGTCGGAGCAGGCCTCTTTTAAAGCTGGCAGCTCTTCAAAAATGCGTTTCATCTCAGCTTCAGCCAGCAGATCTACTCTGTACTTCTTCATTTCTTTCTCCTTTTTGTAGGGCAGTCCCGATACCGCCAGACTCCATATGAACCGGATATTCGAAGTAATTTTCGAACATTCTAAGGCTGTTTAACGTTTTCTTTTTGATGACCTTTCGTATCTATTTTACGGACAGTCCCATACGAAACTGGAAACAGAAAAAAACAGGCGCAGAACGAATCCGATTTCTGTGCCTGCCTTTTTATCAAACGATCATAGTCTGCTGATTTATTTCAGTTCATTCAACTGCTGGTGATCGGGTGTCCGCCGCAGCTTCAGAAGTGCGTTATTGAGCATGCGTGCAGCTTCGTTCACTTGTTCCTGATCAGCGGCTGCATCGTCATAAACGATCTGCGCAGCGCGGATCTGGCTGTTCCACTGCTCCAAATTCTGACCTTCGAGTGCGTAGTCGGAAAGGGTGAGCCCTTTCGCCTTAGTCAGCACTGTGCTGAGCTGAGACTTATCAGCGCTTGCTGGAGTCGGATCTGCAGTTTTCGATCCAAATACCTTTACTTCCCAGACACTGATCGCATTTCCCGCCGCGTAATGATTCATCGCATTGTAGACGAATTTGATATAGCGTTTTCCTTCCGCCGGCGTATCAAAGACTATGGTATCCGTCGGGCTCATGGTCGAAGCATCCGCTGGAAGACCGGCGCCTTCTTTAATGGGTGTCCATGTTTCCTTATCGTCCGATACCAGAATGTCATAATCTGTCGCATAGCATTTCTTAAAGAATTTCGTCTCGATCTGCGTCAGAGAATAGGTTCCTTCCCCCAGATCGATGACAAGCCTCTGCGGTGTCTGCGTCTGATCGGCAGCGGTTCCCGACTTCATGACAGGAGCGCTCCAGCGGTTATCTTCTGAAGTATCATCACCATCCACGGCTTTGTCGGGGAGCCAGCGTCCTTCAACTTCCGTTCCAGATGCTTCCACCGGTCTGGAAAGAGCCAGGTTGACGACAGGTGCGACATTTTCCAGAGTTAAGGTAATCGACGCGGTATGATTTGCCGCATTGCTCAGATCCGAAGTGAGAGCGAGCGCCCCAGTAATCGTTACGGTTTTCGGCTCGGAAGTATCAAGACTCTTTGTCTGCCAGTTCACGGGTACAGCTCGTTTGGTTCCATCCGACAGCGTTACCGTTACCGTTGCCGGCAGCGGAAGATTAGCAATGGCCGTACCGGCCGGTGCAGTAATTGCCGCCGCCTGCGCTACCCCGGTAATCTCCAGTTTTTCTGGCGCTTCCCCAGTCATCACAATCTCGTAAATTTTCGGTTTGGGCTGATCGGCGCTCCAGTTTACACGCACACGAAGGGCTTTCTTTGTACCATCGAGCGCAAAGCGGTTCACCGATTTTTCCAGAGTTCCCAGATCTGTCCACTCTTCATCCCCTTCATAGAGGACTTTAACAGCTGCATTGGAGAAGTTTTCCGCGTCCTGCACGATAGTCAGAAAAGGCAGCTCGGTCTTTTCAGGAATGACATACTCAAAGGATCCTGCCGGTGCTTTCGGTTCAAAGCAGGTCGTCAGATCGTTGTCTGCTGCAAGCTGCATATTTTCTTCCGTACCTGTAAACAGAGACGGAACATCTTCCGGAAGCGGTGCGTCATTCAGTAAAATCTCATGCAGTTTCAGGAAGGCAGACTGCTCCGTTGCTTCCTCTTTGGCACTGTCCGTAACATCGATTCGAATGTAACGAATCCGCGATCCGTCACTTGTCGTACGCTGATAGCGCAGCGCGCTGTCAATTACGGTCTGATCATCCGCGGCATTGACAGTCATGACTTTTTTCCAGTCTGTTCCGTTGGCGGAAACCGAAATATCGCCATGGTAAAGACGCGGACGATTTTCTGCCATATAAATCGAAAGCGCGTTAAACGGCAGTTCACGGCCCAGATCAACGCTAATGCGCTGCCCCGCGGCCTGATTGACGCTTGTCCATGCATACGTCGTCAGGTTTCCGTCGGTCAAAGCAGACCAGGAGCCCTCTTTGAGCGGCAAATCGGAAGTAACCGTCGGAACTACCCCAGTCGTTTTCATCAGGTTCAGGGCAAAATCAGCCGGAAGCACAACTTCCACATTCGTGGTATTTCGTACCCGCGCAAAACGAACGGTCTCTCTTCCGGAAATCGTCTCGCTGCTCCAGGCTGTACCATCCAGCGAGTATTCCAGAACGCAGCCCGATGGGGCCTGTGCAGCCTGCAGGCTGGAAATGAAGATCGGATCGGTCAGCTTCACACCGATGGACTGACCCGCCTCAAGAGTCAAAGCGGAATTTGTTTTCAGCGTGACTGTGCTGTCTGTCGATTCAATCGAAGCTGAACCGGCATTTTCCTGCGTCGTATAAATTTGTGCAGGGGTGTTAGCGGACTTATTTACCGTGAACTCGCGAACGCGGGTCCAGAAATCGTGCTTGTTCGGGTTGTTCGGGTCTGTAAATCCAGTAACGCGAAGTCGAATGTAGCGGGCGCGAACATCCAGATTTTTGCGTACGATACGGCTTTCGTTGATATTTTCTTCAATCGGTGTCCAGTTTTCGCCGTCTGCAGAGTATTCAAGAGTGGATTCGTGGAAGCGGTCATGATGCGTATCCGTTTCGCCCTGAATAATTTCCACATCATGGATATTCAGCATACGGCCTAAATCGAGACCATAGTAGTCACCAGCGGTCTGGACACTATTCCAGGAAGCAAACGTCGTTTCATCGCCGTCGATCATTTTTTGCGTATTGGTGTTTTCTCCAAAGCTGGAAATTACAGAAGGCGTAAAGCCGTCGTAGTCCGGATTCAGGTTGAGCAGGATTTCATTGGACATTTTCGTCAGCAGATTCTTCACAAACGGATAAAGTCGCTTCGATCCGCCCTTAGCCGTCTTATCGGCATATTCGCGCGGACTGTTATCGTCCCATTTGGCGAATTCTTCGTTGGCTTTGCTGAGGTGAATCCAGGCGTTTTCCATATCGCCTGCGCTGAACGCCGTATAGGCATCCATGGCCGCGATGCCGGCTTTCGCCACCGCGTCGAGCGAATTGAGCCACGGATTCAGATCCGAAAGAAGCGCTTCGCTTCCGTTGGCTTTCATATCGGCAACGGCTGCCGTAATGGCCTTGAACTCGTCATACACGGCCGCAAACTCTTCAGAACTCTCTGCGGGAATTCCGCTGTTCAGTCTGTTCTGAAGCGTTTCCAGACTTTCTTTCAGGTCTTCCGATTCCGGGAAACCGCCTGGATAGCGTCCGGAGTCCGGACAGTTCGACAGATGTCTTGCCACAACCGCATAGCTGTCTGCCACTTCCGGTTCGATGTACTTAAAGCTGTTTTTCCAGATCGTATCGACGTTCTCGGAAAAGTTCTGCGTATTCCACAGCCAGCTCATAAGCTGGAAATAAGCGACCTTATTCGCTTCCGGATAATTGACCGGATTGGACATCAGACCTTTTGTATGCTGGAGATTATCGGCGGTCGAGAAATAAAAATCGATATTGCCGAGATAAATACCGGCTTTATCGTGCTCGGAGCACGGATAGTTGAGCCAGTTGACGATTTCATGACCGGATCGTTCGTAGACCCAGTCAATATCCGTCTGCGTTACTGGGCAGTTTACGCGTTCTCCTGTCCAGTACAGAAGAATATCGTCGTCGAGATTATTTTTATAGGCGTTCAGCTCATTGGTAACTGTGGCTTCCGCTGCCCAGGTCCGGTTGTAGTTGATCGGGCAGTAAACCAGCGGTCCGCAGTCACCCTTTGCTTTCAGCCAGGCGTTTACATCGTTCAGAAAGAGCGCGATATCCGCGGGGGCTCCGCTGTTGTAGTCATCGTTCAAAATGTGGAAATCGCGTACGCCGATGTCATACAGCTGCTGGAATTTTGCAAGCAGTGCAGCCAGCCGCTCCTGATATACACCGTAGTTTGCACTGTCTCTTTGCGGCGAAGCACCGTTTAAAAAGGCCGATTTTCCGGCATGGAACGACCACGCATAGCGAACCTTGCTGGCTTTGGCCACATCGACAAGGTGCTTAATCTGATTGAGCTCTTCCTGCGGATACTGCGCTTGCCAGTTTGAACCGCCGTGATACGGGTCGGTCTTGGACGCGAAGACATACATATTGCCTTTTACCTTGCGCAGAAAGCGAATCTGCGTCTCGCGGCCTTCGTAGCTGAATCCGCCGTAAAAGCCTTCGATAAATCCGCGCAGTTCCTTATCGGCATAGTCTTCAATCGATACTTCCTTAAGCTGATTGCCTTCAAAGGAAGAGAACATCATTTCCAGCGAGGACAGACCGTAAAAAGCAGCATCGGTGTCCTTGCCCACAATCGCAATTACGCTCGTGTTTCCATCCTGATCGACATCAAGCGCGTAGGCGTCGGTCTTTTCAAACAGATCGGCACTCAGCTGTTCGTTGGCATCAAACCAGGCATCAGCGGCACCGTTGGAATCATGAACGCCCAGAAGAATGTTCGTCTTTCCGCTCACAGCTTCACTTCCGGTTGTGGCGGTCAGTCCGTTTTCTTTCAGGATTTCCTGAAGATAGTCTTTGGTGTACTGATCAATATCATTTTCATAGACAACGTTCACCTCGTTTGAAACGGTGAACTTGTCCGATGCAGGATATTCCACAGAATGCGGAATCGGATAGATTTCATAACGATCTGTTTCCGGCTCTGCTTCCGGCGTTTCCACAGCGAGTACGGGTGCAGAAGGAAGCGGCAGCATCGCTGCGCTGACCAGAGCCGCAAGCAGACGCGAGGTATATTTTTTCATCCCAATATTTCCTTTCTCCTTTGAAACGGGCTCCCCTTTTTGCCCGAACGGGGAGTTTATTTCTTTTTTAGTTTACCAAATACGTCGTAAAAAAAGCGGTCATCCTGTATGCGTTTTCATGCAGACTGACCTCTGTTCGTTTTCCCGGTCTGTGGGTTCAATCGCTTTCGTCTTCTTTTTCCCTTGCCAGACTTGCAAAGCGTTCTTCTTCTTCGCGCTTTTTTTCCCGCGCCGCCGTTTCGAGCAGGCGCCGGATTTCGCTATGCCGCTCGCTGTCTTCCCAGGCGCGCACCTGAGCGAGAGCGGCTTCTTTCTGGCCGTCGGCTTCCATCAGACGAATATAAAAATGTTCGTACAGATCGATCCGCTTTCGGTTCTTTTGAATCTGGGCACTGTCTTCGGCATGGAGCGCACGAATTTTCTGATCGTAGTCGTCGATCAGATCAAAGCGCAGATCGCCGTTTCGGATATAACCCATCAGAACGTCGAGCAGTTCATCCTGAATGATCCAGTCGCCGTTTGCCATCGGCAAAATCGTATCGCACAGCTTTTCAAACGTTTCGACGCGAATTCCTCTGGCCATATACATGGAACAGGCGGTTCGATACAGCTCTGTCCAGGTCAGATTCATTTCTTCCAGTCAGCCGCTCCAGTAGTAAGACCGTTCATCCACAACACAGAGCTGCCGGGCGATTTCCAGATACGTCTGGCAGGCGAGATCGTACTCTACGGCTTCTTCTGGCATGAGGGGCAGTTCTTTGAGAATGCTTTTCATCTCATTTTTCATTTTGGTGCGGGTCGCGCCGCGGCATCTTCTCCAGCCCAGCATCCGGTCGATCAGTTTCTCCGCCTTGGTTCGAGCCTTTTTGACATCTATGATTTTCGCTTTCGCGTCAGGTGGTTCCTTACCTTCCGCCACGGCTTGGATATAGAGATCAAACAGTTCTTTTTCCTGCTTATCCATCCGTTTGAAATACGTCAGGATCAGCTCATCCTTTTTCGCACCGTCCATGCTTTTGAGCAGACGCTTTCGTTCGGTCAGTGTCATACGTTTTTGCCAATCAAAAGCCGGTATCGTTCATCCCTTCTGAGCGTCTCTTCCCTCAGAAATCGGCTTTTCGCCTTTCTATATATTGTGTACGCCTCTTATTTACTGGATACGTCTTGCGCATGGAGTACTTCGGCCAAATCCGCTTTTGGCATTCTCCTCTTCTTTTCTGTTTCAATCCATTCGTCCAGACTCAGCGGCTGATAGTCCGAACGCATGCAGAAGCAGTTGATCATCTGCAACGGAATCTGCGCGATTTCACCGGTTCCGATTCTGGCATGCGTCTGTCTGGCGATATAGTCGCAGCACACATCCAGATTGTCCTGATCGTGGGTGTTATGAATATGTCCATATAACATCCACGTCGTCGGCGTTCCCTGCTCGTCCGTTCGATACTGCCCGTTGTAGCAGATCATCGGATAGTGCGAAAGAACGACCTTTCTTCGATTGTCATGCAGTTCCGCATAGTCCTTGATCCATTCAAAATGACTCGGATCAAAGGTTTTATCTTTCAGATACAGGTCATGATTGCCCTTGATCAGAAATTTTCGGCCATTCAGCCGTTCGAGCAGTTCATTCGTCTGCTCTCCGTTTCCCCACGAAAAATCCCCCAGAATTACGACTTCATCATTTCGTTTTACCTTCTGATTCCATCGTTCAATCATATATTCATTCATCTCTTCTGCACTCTCAAACCCGCGCTGATCCATTTTGGTCAGCAGCGAGCGGTGAAAGAAATGACAGTCCGCGATGTAGTAGCGCATCGTTCAACCCCCTTAAATTTCTGGATGACCTCCATCTGCCGGTTTGTACGGCTTCCTGGCGCCTGCTCTTGGGCCGGCGACCTGTCTGCATCCGGTTCTATCCTACCGTTTTGGACAGGAAACTGCCGAATTATCCCCTTCTCTTTGTACCGGCGAGCCTGCTCAGCCGGTTCATTTTTCTTTTTCGTTCGACAGAAAAAGCGGCTGTTCAAGCCGCCACATGTGTACAGATGGATTTTCAGGCTGCGCGCTTTTGTCTTCGAAAACTGTCCAATGGGAAATTTATGGTCTTCAGAAAAGTCCAATCCCAGTCTATGTCGATATCCACTATATATAGAAAGCGGATATAGAAAGCGAACGGTTCTCTTTCCCATTTTCGTACTTCTTTCGCCCTTCACCCGGACGCCGGATTTACTGCCCGGATGTGCTCAGCTTCTCTTTTTTTTCCTGCATCTTCTTTGCGGTCCAGACATCGATCCGATCGAGAACGCCTTCGAGATCTTCGAAATTCCGGCCCAGGGAAAGCCGGACATACTGATCCATTCCAAAGCACCAGCCCGGAACGAAGAAAATACCGGTTTCTTCCAGAAGTCCTTTCGCAAATTCCCGGCTGGACAGCCCTTCGGGAAGTTTCAGAAAGGAAACCGTTCCCTTGCGCGGCAGCTGGCAGGAAAACCACGGAGATTTTTCCAGCCACTTCGCCAGAATTTTCTTGTTCTCGGCGATTTTCTTTTTGGAGCGTTCGAGTATTTCCTGACGGTGGTGCAGACCGGCCCAGGCCGCTTTTTCAGAAAGCGGTCCGGCACAGATCAGCGTATAGTCACGGAACACATTAATCTGCGCGATGAGTTCGGGGCAGGCTTTCACCCATCCCAGTCGTACGCCGGCCAGACCGAACAGCTTGGAAAGCGAAGCGGTGCTGACGCCTTTTTCATACACATCGCTCATGGCGCATTCGTCCGCGTCGTACTGCCGGTACACTTCATCGCAAAGAATCCAGACATCGTATTTTCGCGCCAGATCGCGCAGACGCAGGACCTCTTCGCGATTGAGCCAGGTCCCGGTCGGATTGTTCGGCGAGGCGAACACCATCAGGCGCGTGCCCTTCTGAAATTCTTCTTCCAGCGCCATCCAGTCGAGCGTCCAGCCGTCTTCAATGAGCGGCAGTTCGCTGACGGTGCATCCAAGCCAGCGGGGATAATCGGAAAACTGCTGGTAGCCCGGCGTGATGGTCACTACATGATCGCCCGCTTTCAGCAAAATGTTCATGACCAGTTCATTGGCCTGAAGCGTCCCGTTGGTCATGGTCAGCGTTTCTTCGCGCTGGTCTTCATATAAAGAAAGGATTTCCCGACGAAGAGCGGGATCACCGGTAATCCATCCGTAATCCAGAACGAGACCGTTAAAAAGATCCGGTTCAAACGCCAGCAGTTCCTCCATGCCCATCGGCAGAGCCGATGTGTCGGTCATGTTGAAACGCGCCTGACGTTCATAGTCGTTCATCCACTGTTCAGTCAGAAAATCCTTGATGTTCATAAAATTCCTTTCCTGCAGGGCGGTTCCTGATCAGGAATAGAAAACTTTGGACAGGAACTCTTTTGCCCGTTCACTTTGCGGGTTTGTGAAGAATGTTTCGGAATCCGCCTCTTCCACGATCTTTCCGGATTCGAGGAAGACAACACGGGTGCCGACTTTGCGGGCGAAGCCCATTTCGTGGGTAACCACGATCATGGTCATGCCCTGGGCAGCCAGATCCTGCATAACTTCCAGTACTTCCTTGATCATTTCCGGGTCAAGAGCGGAAGTCGGTTCGTCAAAAAGCATGATTTCCGGATTCATGCACAGCGCTCGGGCGATCGCCACACGCTGTTTCTGTCCGCCGGAAAGCTGGTTGGGATAGCTGTCCCGTTTTTCGAGCAGGCCGACTTTTCCCAGATATTCGAGCGCCACTTTTTCGGCTTCTTCATCCGAACGCTTCAGAACCGTCGTCTGGGCAAGCTTGCAGTTGTCGATAACGGTTTTGTTCGGGAACAGATTGAAGTGCTGGAAAACGAAACCCATTTTATTGCGCAGCTCGCGGTATTCCGCCTTGTTTTTCGGATCCATGCGCTTGCCGTCAAGAGTAACGGATCCTTCATCCGGTGTTTCCAGACCGTGAATGCAGCGAAGGAACGTCGACTTGCCGGAACCGGAAGGACCGATCAGGCAGACGACTTCGCCTTTTTTGACCTGAAGGGAAGCATCGTGCAGCGCATGCAGCTTTCCGAAGTTTTTGGAAAGATGGGAGGCATCGATCATGATGCCAGAAGCTTTCGCTTCGTTTGTTTTTGGATCAGTCACTTACAGCCATCCTCCTTTCCAGCTTTCTTGAGAGCCAGCTGATGATCAGCGTCATGAACAGGTACATGATGCCGGCCACGATTAGCGGAACAAGATAGTTATAGTACTGCGCACCGAGCGTCTGCGCGTTGCGCATCAGTTCGCCGGCACCGATGCAGCTGGCCAGAGAACTGTCCTTGATCAGGGTAATGAACTCGGAAACCAGAGGCGGAATGATGCGCTTGAACGCCTGGGGCAGAATGACCTGAAACATCATCGGCCAGTAGGAAATGCCGAGCGTTTCGCACGCTTCCCACTGTCCTTTGTCAACGCCCTGAATACCGGAACGGAACAGTTCACACTGATATGCACCGGAGTTGAGCGACAGAGCGGTCAGCGCCACCGCATACACATCCATGCGAACTCTTACCCCGGTAATCATCCGGATCAGAACCGGAATGCCGAGATAGAAGAACATGATCTGCAGAAGCATTGGCGTACCGCGGAAGATTTCTACATATATGCTGCAAAGCCAGTTGAGAATTTTAACCTTGGAAAGACGGCCGGCTGCCAGCAGGATACCGATTACCATGCCGATCAGCAGAGCACCCAGGGCTAAAAGCAGCGAAATGCCGGCGCCTTTGAGCAGGAAAAGCAGGTTTTCCTGGGTGAGAATTTTTTCCATTCGTCAGGGCATCTCCTCACTTATTCGGCGTCTTTGTCCGCCGGAGCGAACCATTTTTCGGTCAGAACGGTGTATTCGTCACTTTCCTTGAAGGCTTTGATCGCCTCGTTGATTTCATCCATCAGTTCCTTGTGGTCTTCTGTGGAGTAGATGATGTTTTCTTCATCCATCAGAGCGTCGCCGATGATTTTGAAATCGCCGTTGGCTACGTACTGGTCCGCTACAGCCTTGTCGATGACAACTGCGTCGATGCCGTGTGCTTTCAGGTTTTCCATCATGAGGTTGGCATCGGATACGGCCTGTACCTGAGCGCCTTCGATCATGGCAGCGGCTTCTTCGCCGGTAGCTCCCTGCTGAGCGCCTACCACTTTGCCGTTGAGATCGTCAGCGTTAGTGAATTCGGAATCCGAAGCGACAACGATAACCTGTGCGGAATCGTAGTAGGAATCGGAGAAGATACCTTCACGGTCTTCATCGTAGGTGAAACCGGAAATGCCGAGGTCGATCTGGCCGGCCTGCAGCGCGGAAATAATGGTGTCGAAGGAAAGTTCTTCGAACTTGTAGGTGTAGTTGTGTCCGTTTTCGTTGAGATAGTTGAAGATCCAGTCGGTCATATCCGGGTCAAAACCGATGATCTGGTTGCTGGAATCCTTGGATTCATAAGGCGGATAGTCGGGGGAAATACCAATGAGGATTTCCTTGGCGTCCGCTTTGGCCGCGGTGCTGGAAGCATCGGCCTTGCTGGATGTTTCGGCCGGTGCGGAGGAGCATCCGGCAATGCCGCAGGCGAGCAGTGCGCTTAATGCGATCGATACAGTCTTTTTCATTTTTTTATTCCTTTCCTGGGCATCGGCCCATATAGAAGATCAGAATCAGGAAGCGGTCCGATAAAAAAAGCGTCCTTTCGAAATTGACGAAAGGACGCAGATTATACGCGGTACCACCTTACTTCCCCGGCAATAGCCAGGGCTCTTTCATCCTTAACGCGGATTACGGCGGGGATTAGTCCGCACTCCAAGACACGTTCAAAGCTTTATCCCTGACCGCTTTCACCAGCCGCGGTCTCTCTGCAAGGTTCCGGCTTTTACTACTTCTCTTCTTCGTTTTATGCAACGATTTAAACACAAGGCCCTTCAAAAGGCAAACCCGGACGAGCGGCTTTTTATCGGAAAAGAGCGTTTAAGCGTTTTTTTCATCGTTTTTTTTCTTGATTTTCAGGACTGGTTTCCCATTTTAGTTTTTCAGGGCCTGCAGCGGAGCCGGGATACGGCCGCCGCGGTTGACAAACACGCTGTTTTTCTCCTGATTGACCGGCATAACCGGGCCGCTGCCCAGCAGTCCGCCAAAATCGAGAACGTCGCCGACTTCCTTGCCGATGGCCGGAATGATGCGTACAGCGGTGGTTTTCGTGTTGACCATGCCGATCGCGGCTTC
>NZ_JBKXLD010000004.1:0-299 GCF_047010065.1 Allobaculum sp. | reverse complement strand
ATCCGCGATCATGCCGGACAGCACGTCCGCGCTCGTATCGCCCGGCACGACGATCATGTCGAGGCCGACGGAGCAGACTGCGGTCATGGCTTCCAGTTTTTCCAGACGCAGGCAGCCGGTGCTGGCTGCGTGAATCATGCCGGCATCTTCCGAAACCGGAATGAAGGCGCCGGACAGACCGCCGACGTGGCTGGTCGCCATGACGCCGCCTTTTTTCACGGCATCGTTCAGCATGGCCAGGCAGGCGGTGGTGCCGTACGCGCCGCACGTTTCCAGACCCATTTCTTCGAGAATATAGG